>NZ_JBQOUX010000105.1:10345-26970 GCF_052216785.1 Streptomyces sp. JW3
GTCGCCCTCGCACCGGGGCCGCCGTACGTCAAGCCGTGGTCGCCCTCGCACCGGGGCCGCCGTACGTCAAGCCGTGGTCGCCCTCGCACCGGGGCCGCCGTACGTCAAGCCGTGGCCGCCCCCGCCCCCGGTGGGGCCAGTTGCTGGGCCAGCCAGGTCGGGACGCCGCCGAGGAGGCGGAACAGGCGGCGGGCCTCCTCGCGCAGCCGGGACGCCTCCGGTTCCGGTTCCGCCTCCGCCAGGGAGGCCAGCGCGGGGGCCGTGCCGACCAGGTAGCCCAGGTCCTCCCGGATGCGCAGGGACTCGGCGAACCCGTGCCGGGCCTCCGCCAGTTCCCCGTCCCGCAGCGCCAGCCCGGCCAGATGACGCCAGGTGAACGACAGCAGCAGCGGATCGGCGTGCGCGGTGGCCCCGGCGTGCGCCCGCCGGTAGGCGGCCCGCGCGGACTGCGCGGAACCGGTCAGGTTCTCGGCGAGCAGCCCGCGCCGGAAGTCGAGCAGGGCCCGGCCGGGCGCCCCCGGCGCGATCAGCGCCGCCGCCCGGCCGAGCGCCGCCCGCGCCTCGTCGGCCCGGTCCCGCACCCCGTGCAGCGTCGCCGCGTACGCGAGGTGTCCCCGTTCGCAGGCGGCGGCGCCGCGCTCGTCGTCGCCGTCCGCCAGCGCCTCCGCCGTGCGCAGCGCGTCCTCCGCCTCCGCCCAGCCCTGCTCGGTGTACAGGCACCGCTCCACCAGCAGCGCGGCCCGCTGGAGCGCGGCCGCCGCGGTGGACGGCTGCAACAGGGCGGCCGCGTCCACCCAGCAGGCGCGGGAGCGCAGCCGCCACACGGCGGTTGTGAGCGGATCATCACTGGCGGTGGTTCCCGTACCGGACATGGCGGGGTGCGCCACGTTGCCCTCCCTAGCACGCCGTCGAGCCCGAGTGGTGGCCGCATCTCAGCACGGAACGACCGGCCCGGCCAAGAGGGTGGGTGAAGGATTTCACAAAGTCGTGGGACTCCGTGGCACAAGGTTTGAAGCGGCCGGTCAGCTCATCCGCAGGGCCAGGAAGAAATCCAGCTTGTCCTCCAGGCGGGACAGGTCGCGTCCCGTCAACTGCTCGATCCGCCCGACGCGGTAGCGCAGCGTGTTGACGTGCAGATGCAGCCGGGCCGCGCAGCGCGTCCACGAGCCGTCCGCCGCCAGGAACGCCTCCAGCGTCGGGATCAGCTCGGCGCGGTGCCGCCGGTCGTAGTCCCGCAGCGGGTCGAGCAGCCGGGCGGTGAACGCGCGGCGCACGTCGTCGGGGACGAACGGCAGCAGCAGCACGTGCGAGGCCAGTTCCTGGTGGCCGGCCGCGCAGACCCGGCCGGGCCGGGCGGCGGCCACCCGGCGGGCGTGCCGGGCCTCCTCCAGCGCGCCGCGCAGCCCCTCCGCCGAGTGCACCGCCGCGCTCACCCCGACCGTGACCCGCCCGTCGTCGTCCAGGCCGGCCGACAGCGGCTCGCGGACCGCGTCGAGCAGCGCGTCGGCGAGCACGCCCGCCTCGCTGCCGTCGTGCTCCCGGGCCACCGCCGGCAGCGGTACGAGGGCGACGGCCTCGTCGCCGACGTGCGCGACGGCGATCCGGTCGGAGTGCTCGGGCCCCGGCGTGCGGGGGTCGACGAGGATCTCCTCCAGCAGCGCCTGGGCGACCGCGCCGGGGCCGGCCCCGGACGCGGGCGGCTGGTCCCACTCCACCCGGGCCACCACCACCTGCCAGTGCGGGGCCGCGCCGAGGCCGGGCAGCAGCACCGGTGCCGCGACCCGCAGCCGGGCGGCGATCTCGGCGGGCGCGGCGCCCGACTGGACCAGTTCGAGGATCTCCTGCGCGAGGCGCCGGCGGACCGTGCGGGCCGCCTCCCGGCGGTCCCGTTCGACCGCTATCAGCTGGGTGACGCCGTACAGCAGGTCGAGCCGCTCGTCCGGCCAGTCCCCGGCGTCCGCCTCGACCGCCAGCAGCCACTCGGAGAGCACCGTCTCGCGCACGTCGGGGGCGGCCTGTGCGCCCCGGCCGGTACGGGCGGCCGCGCCGCGCACCGGGAAGAGGCTGTACGCCGTCGGGCCGACCAGCACCCGGTGCGGGGGGCGTCGCCCGGCGCGGGTGGCCGCCAGGTGCTCCGCCGCGAGCCGCGCGCGCACCTCACCGGGGAGCGCGGACCCCGCCTGCTTCGCGCCCGCCACCTGCCGTCCGGTCGGGGAGAGCACCCACGCCCGCAGGTCCAGGTCGGAGCCGAGCAGTTCCAGGACGACGTCCGGGCCGCCGCCGGCCGGGCCGGAGGTCATCATCCGGCGGTGCCGGTCCACGACGGCCGCGAGATCGCCCGCCCGCTCCCCGGAGACCTGCCGCACCACGTGCTCGGTGACGGTCGCGAACGCCACCGACTCGTGCACCGCGAACAGCGGCAGCCGGTGCCGGGCACAGGCCACCACGAGGTCCTCCGGGACGCTGCCCAGTTCCGCCTCGCCGGCCGCGAGCGCCGCCACCCCGGCCTGCACCAGGATGCGCACGAACGGCTCGGAGTCGGTGGCGTCGTGCCGCCAGGCCAGCCCGGTCAGCACCAGCTCACCGCCGGAGAGGTAGCGGCTGGGGTCCCGCAGGTCGGTGGTCATCACGCCGCGCACCGCACGGTCCAGCTCCTGCTCGCCGCCGAGCAGCTTGAGGCCCAGCGCATCGGTGTCCAGCAGTGCGCGCAGCCGCATTCTCGTCGCCGCCGTTCTCTGTCTCGAAGCGGTGTTCCAGGTCACGCCGGTGGACCGGGCGTTTCCCGGGGGATTCGGAGAGGTTACTGAGGCCCTCCGTTCATACGAATCTACAAGATGCCCGCCCTGGCCAGCCAACTCCTTCATGGTTTCTGCGACTGACACAGGTGGAGCACAGGGCGGTGTACTGAGGCCACTCCACGTGAACAGCACATGAACGAGCCCGGACCGCCGCACCCGGTGTGGCTCGATCTGTACGACCCGGACGACGAGCCGGGCGACGACCCGCACGACGTCCCACCCGACGAAGAAGAGAGCCGTTCATGGACTTCCTTCGCCCCGCCAGCTGGGAGGAGGCGCTCGCCGCCAAGGCCGAGCACCCCAGCGCCGTACCGATCGCGGGCGGCACCGACGTGATGGTCGAGATCAACTTCGACCACCGCCGGCCCGAGTACCTGCTGGACCTCAACCGCATCACCGAGCTGACCGAGTGGGAGACGGCCGAGGACAGCGTGCGGCTGGGCGCCGCCGTCCCCTATACGAAGATCATGGAGCAGCTGCGGGCCGAGCTGCCGGGCCTGGCGCTGGCCGCGCACACCGTGGCCTCCCCGCAGATCCGCAACCGCGGCGGCGTCGGCGGCAACCTCGGCACCGCCTCCCCGGCCGGCGACGCCCACCCGGCGCTGCTCGCCGCGGGCGCCGAGGTGGAGGCGGTCTCGGTGCGCGGCACCCGCCTGATCCCCATCGACGAGTTCTACACCGGCGTGAAGCGCAACGCGCTGGCGCCCGACGAACTGATCCGCGCCGTGCGGGTGAGGAAGGCGGCCGGGCCGCAGCAGTTCTCCAAGGTCGGCACCCGCAACGCCATGGTGATCGCGGTGTGCGCGTTCGGCCTCGCGCTGCACCCGCAGACCCGGACGGTACGGACCGGGATCGGGTCGGCCGCGCCGACGCCGATCCGGGCGACGGCCGCCGAGCAGTTCCTGAACGCGGCCCTCGAAGAGGGCGGCTTCTGGGACTCGGGGGAGATCATCACCCCGTCCGTGACCAAGCAGTTCGCCACGCTCTGCGCCGCCGCCTGCAACCCGATCGACGACGTACGCGGCACCGCGAGCTACCGCAGGCACGCGGTCGGCGTCATGGCCCGCCGGACGCTGACCTGGACCTGGCAGTCGTACCGCACCGCCACACCGGAAGGGGAGGCCGCCTGATGCGCGTCCATCTCACCGTCAACGGCCGCCCTCAGGAGGCCGACGACGTCTGGGAGGGCGAGTCCCTCCTCTACCTGCTGCGCGAGCGGCTCGGCCTGCCCGGCTCCAAGAACGCCTGCGAACAGGGCGAGTGCGGTTCCTGCACGGTCCGGCTGGACGGCGTGCCGGTCTGCTCCTGCCTGGTCGCCGCCGGGCAGGCGGAGGGCCGCGAGGTGGTC
The DNA here is from genome assembly GCF_052216785.1 of Streptomyces sp. JW3. Classification (NCBI taxonomy): domain Bacteria; kingdom Bacillati; phylum Actinomycetota; class Actinomycetes; order Kitasatosporales; family Streptomycetaceae; genus Streptomyces; species Streptomyces sp. JW3. The sequence goes on from NZ_JBQOUX010000105.1 coordinate 14,492, forward strand.
ACCGTCGAGGGATTGGCGGGCGAGGCCGAACTCGCCCCGATCCAGCAGGCGTTCATCGACGCCGGCGCCGTCCAGTGCGGCTTCTGCACCCCCGGTCTGCTGGTCGCCGCCGACGAGATGCTGGAGCGCAACCCCAGCCCGAGCGACGCCGACATCCGCGAGGCGCTCTCCGGCAACCTGTGCCGCTGCACCGGCTACGAGAAGATCATGGACGCGGTCCGGCTCGCCGCCACCCGCCGCACGGAGGGGGTCTGACATGGCGTATCCCACCGGCGTACCCACCAAGATCACCCAGGGCTCGGCGGCCCAGGGCGGCATCGGCGCGTCCACGCTCCGCCCGGACGGCACCCTCAAGGTCACCGGCGAGTTCGCGTACTCCTCCGACATGTGGCACGAGGACATGCTCTGGGGCCAGCTCCTGCGCTCCCCCGTCGCGCACGCCGAGATCGTCTCCATCGACACCGCCGAGGCGCTCGCGCTGCCCGGCGTGTACGCCGTGCTGACCTACGACGACCTGCCGACCGACGTCCGCCACTACGGACTGGAGATCCAGGACACCCCGGTCCTCGCCCACGGCAAGGTCCGGCACCACGGCGAACCGGTCGCGATCGTCGCCGCCGACCACCCGGAGACCGCCCGCCGGGCCGCCGCCAGGATCAGGGTCGAGTACCGCGAACTGCCCGTCATCACCGACGAGGCGTCCGCCACCGCCCTCGACGCGATCCTCCTGCACGAGCACCGCGCCGACCACCACGTCGGCCACGTCCCGCACCCCAACATCGTGCACCGCCAGCCCATCGTGCGCGGCGATGTCACCAAGGCGGCCGAGCGGGCCGACGTGATCGTCAAGGGCGAGTACACCTTCGGCATGCAGGACCAGGCGTTCCTCGGCCCCGAGTCCGGGCTCGCCGTCCCCGAGGAGGACGGCGGAGTGCACCTCTACATCGCCACCCAGTGGCTCCATTCCGACCTGCGGCAGATCGCACCGGTGCTCGGACTGCCCGCGGACAAGGTGCGGATGACGCTGTCCGGCGTCGGCGGCGCGTTCGGCGGGCGCGAGGACCTGTCCATGCAGATCCACGCCTGTCTGCTGGCCCTGCGCACCGGCAAACCCGTCAAGATCGTCTACAACCGGTTCGAGTCCTTCTTCGGCCATGTCCACCGTCACCCCGCCAAGCTCACCTACGAGCACGGCGCCACCCGCGACGGCAAGCTCACCCACGTCAAGGCCCGGATCGTGCTCGACGGCGGCGCGTACGCCTCCGCCTCCCCGGCGGTCGTCGGCAACGCCGCCTCGCTCGGCGTCGGACCGTACGTGGTCGACGACGTCGACATCGAGGCGATCGCCCTCTACACCAACAACCCGCCCTGCGGCGCGATGCGCGGCTTCGGCGCGGTCCAGGCGTGCTTCGCCTACGAGGCCCAGATGGACAAGGTGGCCAGGGAACTGGGCCTGGACCCGGTGGAGTTCCGGCAGCGCAACGCCATGGAACAGGGCACCCTGCTGCCCACCGGCCAGCCCGTCGACTCGCCCGCGCCGGTCGCCGAACTGCTGCGCCGCGTCAAGGCGATGCCGCTGCCGCCGGAGCGCCAGTGGGAGTCCAGCGAGGGCGCCGACGTACGGCAGTTGCCGGGCGGTCTGTCCAACACCACGCACGGGGAAGGCGTCGTACGGGGCGTCGGGTACGCGGTCGGCATCAAGAACGTCGGGTTCTCCGAAGGGTTCGACGACTACTCGACCGCGCGGGTGCGGATGGAGGTGGTCGGCGGTGAGCCCGTCGCCACCGTGCACACCGCGATGGCCGAGGTCGGCCAGGGCGGCGTCACCGTGCACGCGCAGATCGCCCGCACCGAGCTGGGCGTCACCCAGGTGACGATCCAGCCGGCGGACACCCGGGTGGGCAGCGCCGGTTCGACCTCCGCGTCGCGGCAGACGTACGTCACCGGCGGGGCGGTCAAGAACGCCTGTGAGATCGTCCGGGAGAAGGTGCTGGAGATCGGGCGCCGCAGGTTCGGCTCCTACCATCCCGCCTGGGCCACCGCCGAACTGCTCCTGGAGGGCGGCAAGGTCGTCACCGACGGCGGGGAGGCACTGGCCGACCTCGCGGACGTGCTCGAAGGCGAGGCGGTCGAGGTGGAGGAGGAGTGGCGGCACCGGCCGACCGAGCCCTTCGACCTGCGCACCGGGCAGGGCAACGGCCATGTCCAGTACTCGTTCGCCGCGCACCGCGCCGTCGTCGAGGTCGACACCGAACTCGGCCTGGTCAAGGTGATCGAGCTGGCCTGCGCGCAGGACGTCGGCAAGGCGCTCAACCCGCTCTCCGTGGTCGGCCAGATCCAGGGCGGCACCACCCAGGGCCTCGGCGTCGCCGTGATGGAGGAGATCGTCGTCGACCCGAAGACCGCCAAGGTCCGCAACCCGTCCTTCACCGACTACCTGATCCCCACCATCCTCGACACGCCGACCATCCCGGTCGACGTGCTCGAACTCGCCGACGAGCACGCCCCGTACGGGCTGCGCGGTGTCGGCGAGGCGCCCACCCTGTCGTCCACCCCGGCGGTTCTCGCGGCCGTCCGGAACGCGACGGGGCTGACGCTGGACCGGACGCCGGTGCGTCCGGAGCACCTCACCGGCACCGACCGGAAGTAACCAGCTGTTCGTCTCGGGCCGTCCCCCGGGCCGCACACGTCCCCGTACCTGTGAACCTTGGGAGACGGCACCATGACCCAGCAGTCAGTGCAGCCCACGACCACCGCCGAGGACGCGGGCGCGGGCTCCCGCGTCCCGGCCGGCCGGTCGTGGCTCGATCGGTACTTCCACATATCCCGGCACGGCTCGACCGTCGCGCGCGAGGTGCGCGGCGGCGTCACCACCTTCATGGCGATGGCGTACATCCTGCTGCTCAACCCGCTGATCCTGTCCGGCGAGGACGCGGCCGGCGACACCCTCGCCGCCAAGGCGCTGATCACCGCGACCGCGTTCGCGGCGGCCCTGACCACCCTGCTGATGGGCTTCGTCGGCAAGGTGCCGCTCGCGCTCGCCGCCGGCCTGTCCGTCTCCGGTGTGCTCGCCACGCAGGTGGCGCCCGCGATGACCTGGCCGCAGGCGATGGGCATGTGTGTGATCTACGGCGTGGTGATCATGCTCCTGGTGGTCACCGGTCTGCGCGAGATGATCATGAACGCGATCCCGCTGCCGCTCAAGCACGGCATCACCATGGGCATCGGCCTGTTCATCGCCCTGATCGGCCTGTACAAGTCCGGCTTCGTCCAGCAGGGCGAGGCCACCCCGCTCAGCCTCGGTCCGGCCGGGCAGCTCACCGGCTGGCCGGTGCTGCTGTTCGCCGGGACCCTGCTGCTCATCTTCATGCTCCAGGCGCGGAACACCCCCGGCGCCATCCTGATCGGCATCGTGACCGGCACGGTGGCCGCGGTGGTGCTGAACGCCGCCGGGGTGGTCGACCCGAAGCAGTGGGCGGGCGGGGCCCCGGGGATCGACGGCGGCGCGGTCTCCATGCCCGACTTCTCGCTCTTCGGGCACGTCGAGTTCGGCGGCTGGGGCGAGGTCGGCGCGATGACCGTCGGGGTGATCGTCTTCACCCTGGTGCTCGCCGGGTTCTTCGACGCGATGGCCACCATCATCGGCGTCGGCACCGAGGCGAAGCTCGCCGACGAGCAGGGCCGGATGCCGGGCCTGTCCAAGGCGCTGTTCATCGACGGGGCGGGCGGCGCGATCGGCGGGGTGGCCGGCGGCAGCGGCCAGACGGTGTTCGTCGAGTCGGCCACCGGCGTGGGGGAGGGCGCCCGGACCGGCCTCGCCTCGGTGGTCACCGGCGCGCTCTTCGCGGCCTGTCTGTTCTTCACCCCGCTCACCGCGATCGTGCCGCAGGAGGTCGCGTCGGCGGCCCTGGTGGTGATCGGCGCCATGATGCTGATGAACGCCCGGCACGTGGACTGGGCGGACCGGGCGACCGCGGTACCGGTCTTCCTGACCGTGGTGCTGATGCCGTTCACTTACACCATCACGACCGGTGTCGCCGCCGGCGTCATCGCGTACACCGCGATCAAGGCCGCGCAGGGCAGGGCGCGCGAGGCCGGGCCCTTCATGTGGGTGCTGACCGGAGTCTTCCTCGTCTACTTCGCCCTCGGCCCGATCGAGAGCTGGCTGGGCGTGCACTAGCCCCGGCCAGGGAACCCGTCCCACCGACCCCCGTCCCCGAGGAGACCGACAGATGCTGGACATCGCCGAACAGCTGCACCGGTGGGTCGAGCAGGGCCGCGACTTCGCCGTCGCCACCGTGGTGGCCGTCAGCGGCAGCGCGCCCCGCCGGCCCGGCGCCGCCCTCGCGGTGGACACCGCGGGCACGGCGGTCGGATCGGTCTCCGGGGGCTGTGTGGAGGGCGCCGTCTACGCCCTGTGCGAGCAGGCGCTGAGTGACGGCCGGCCGGTCCTGGAACGGTTCGGCTACAGCGACGAGGACGCCTTCGCGGTCGGGCTGACCTGCGGCGGCGTCATCGACATCCTGGTCACGCCGGTCCGGGTGGCCGACCCAGGCCGCCCGGTGCTGGCCGCCGCGCTCGCCGCCGCCGTGCGGGGCGAGGCGACGGCACTGGCCCGGATCGTGGCCGGCCCCGAGGAGCTGGTGGGCCGGGCGGTCGCCGTCCGCCCCGACGGCACCCGGTACGGCGGTCTCGGCGCCCACCCCGACCTGGACCGCACCGTCGCCGCCGAGGCGGGCGCCTTCCTGGACGCGGGCCGCACCGGCACCCTGGAGATCGGCGCCGAGGGCGCGCGCTGCGGGGCGCCGCTGACCGTGCTGGTGGAGTCCGCCGTACCGCCGCCGCGGATGATCGTCTTCGGCGCCATCGACTTCGCCGCCGCGCTGGTGCGGGCCGGCAAGTTCCTCGGCTACCGGGTCACGGTCTGCGACGCGCGGCCGGTCTTCGCCACCGAGGCCCGCTTCCCCGACGCCGACGAGATCGTGGTCGGCTGGCCGCACGAGTACCTGGCGCGGACCGACGTCGACGCCCGTACCGTCCTGTGCGTGCTCACCCACGACGCCAAGTTCGACGTACCGCTCCTTGAGCGGGCGCTGCGGCTGCCGGTGGCGTACGTCGGCGCGATGGGCTCCCGCCGCACCCACCTGGACCGGCAGGCACGGCTGCGCGAGGTCGGCGTGCCGGAGGGGGAGCTGGCCCGGCTGCGGTCCCCGATCGGCCTGGACCTCGGCGCCCGCACCCCCGAGGAGACGGCGCTGTCCATCGCCGCCGAGATCGTCGCCGCCCGGCGCGGCGGCACCGGCGCCCCGCTGACCGGCGCGCACACCCCGATCCACCACGACGGGACGCGGCCGGCTCAGCCGATCGGCGCCGGCATCGGCAGCACCTCGTAGGCCGGCGAGACGGTCACCGACCGGGTCGGCCGGCGGCTGGTCCAAGGCGTCCCGGTACTCGGCACGGGCAGTTGGCCGTTCGTCTTCTCCCCCATGGCGGGCGGCGGTTCCTGGCCGTGGCCGGCCCTCGGCGCCGCGGTGGCGCTGGTCCCGCGCTTCTGAGGTACGGTCCCCAGGCGGCCTTCGTCGCCGAGCACGAGGAGGTGCGGCTCGTGGAGAGCGCATACGCCGCCCGCTGACGTTCCGTACCACCGACGAAGGGACACCGCGCCCATGCGTATCGCACTGAGCCAGCTCACCACCGGCACCGATCCGGCGCGGAACCTGGCACTGATCGAGGAGGAGACCCGGCGGGCCGCCGAGACCGGGGCCCGGGTGGTGGTCTTCCCCGAGGCGGCCATGAGCTGCTTCGGCACCTCGCTGAAGCCGGTCGCCGAACCGCTGGACGGTCCCTGGGCCGACGGACTGCGCACGATCGCGGCGGCCGCGGGAGTCGTCGTGGTGGCGGGGATGTTCACGCCCGCGCCGGACGGCCGGGTCACCAACACCCTGCTGGCCACCGGGCCGGGGGTGGAAGCCTCCTACGACAAGATCCACCTCTACGACGCGTTCGGCTTCGCCGAGTCGGACACGGTGGCGCCGGGCTCGCGGGTCGTCACCATCGACGTGGACGGCGTCCGGCTCGGCCTCGCGACCTGCTACGACGTCCGCTTCCCCGAACTGTTCCGGGCGCACGCCGACGCGGGCGCCGTGGCGACGCTGCTGCCCGCGTCCTGGGGGGCGGGGCCGGGCAAGCGGGAGCAGTGGGAGCTGCTGGTGCGGGCCCGGGCGCTGGACGCGACGCTGTTCGTCGCGGCGGTGGACCAGGCGGACCCCGCGGTCAGCGGGGTGGCGGTGCCGGCGAAGGCGCCGACCGGGATCGGGTACAGCCTGGTGGCGGGGCCGGACGGGACGGTGCGGTGGGCGGCGGGCGCGGGGTCGGAGCTGGTGCTGGCCGACGTCGACTTCGACGAGGTCGCGGCGGTCCGGAAGAAGATTTCGGTACTGGCCAACCGGCGGCTGTGAAGGCGCCCGTAAGGGGCGCGGGGAACTGCGCGACCAGCCACGCCGGACCCGCAGCCGACGACTAACCGGCCAGCAGCACTCCCAGCGTCGACCTCAGATGGCTGTCGATCGCCGCGCAGGCCGCCCGCGCGTCCCCGGCGGCCAGCGCGGTCAAGATCTCGGCGTGTTCGTCGAGCACCGCGTCCTGGCGGTCGCGGGCGTTGTACAGGGCCACCACGCCCGCCCGGACCTGGCGGCTGCGCAGCCCCTCGTAGTGCTTGTCCAGCAGGCTGTTGCCGACCGCCGTCACCAGCGTCAAGTGGAACTGCTGGTCCACCGCGATGAACTCGCGGGCCTGGTCCGGGCCGGTCAGGCCGTGCTGCCGGGTCAGCAGTTCGCCCAACTCCCGCAGCGGGCGGCGGTCCGTGGCGATCACCCGCTCGGCGGCGTACCGCTCGACGATGCCGCGCAGCTCCATCAGCTCGGTGATCTCCCGGCCGGACAGCGGGGCGACGCGGGCGCCCCGCTTGGGCACCAGCTGGACCAGATCCTCGGCGGCCAGCAGCAGCAGCGCCTCCCGGATCGGGGTGCGGGAGACGCCGATGCGGTCGGCGACCTCCTGCTCGGAGAGGAACTCGCCCTGCATCGAGGGGTCCGTCAGCACCGTCTCCTTCAGGTAGGCGTACGCCTTCTCCCGTCCGGACGTCACCACGGGCCCCCTGCCTCGCATACAGCTCGTATACAGTCGTTGCGGACAGAAGTTAGCACGCCTCAGACGGTGACGACGAGCTTGCCCAGGGGATGGCCGTCGCGCAGGTGCCGGACGGCGGCCGGGGCCTCGGCCAGCGGGTAGGCGCGGTCGACGACCGGGACGACGGCGCCCTTCTCGGTCAGCTCCGTCAGGGTCAGCAGGTCGGGGCGGCGGACCACCGCGACCAGTGGGTGGAAGCGCTCCCGGACGACGGCGGACAGCAGCAGGCCGCGCAGATTGCGGTCCAGACCGCCGAGGAAGGGGCCGGCGTTCTCGCCGCCGACGAGGACGGCCGTGCCGCGCGGGGCGAGCAGCCGGCGCAGGGCGCGCAGCGGGCGGTTGCCGGCGGCGTCGACGATCAGGTCGTAGCGGCCGGTGAGGTCCTCGCGGGTGTAGTCGAGGACGTCGGCGGCGCCGAGGGAGCCGACCAGCGCGGCGCCGGCCGGACCGCAGGCGCCGGTGACCCGGGCGCCGCGGTGCGCGGCGAGCTGGACGGCGTACGTGCCCACGCCGCCGGAGGCGCCGATGACCAGCACCTTCGCGCCGGGGCGCGGGCGACCCGCGGCCAGCGCCCGGAGCGCGGTGACGCCGGAGACGGGCAGTACGGCCGCCTGCTCGAAGGTGAGCCCGGCGGGCTTGGGCGCGAGCCCCGCGGCCTTGACCCGGGCGTACTCGGCGAAGGTGCCCGCGCCGCTGCCGAAGACCTCGTCCCCGGCGCGGAAGCCGGTGACCCGGGCGCCGAGCGACGCCACGGTCCCGGCGACGTCCCAGCCGGCCACCGGGTTGGCCGGGCGGCGCAGGCCGACCTGCGGGCTGAGCCGGGCGACGTAGGGGCGTCCGGTCATCAGGTGCCACACGCTCGGGTCGACCCCGGCGGCGCGGACCCGGACCAGCACCTCGTCGGCGCGGGGCACGGGACGGTCGATGTCGCGCAGGGCGAGGGAGTCGGCTGAACCGAAGGAGTTCTGGACGATGGCCTTCATCGGGGCTCTCCTTGACCGGGGACTGGTCGGGCCGGCGCACGCTCGGATCGTCCCGGGCGGTGCGTGGCGCCGACCAGTCGCCGGCGGGAGGTTCGGTCAGAACCGGTCAGCGCGTCCACGGCCGTAGACGTCTCCCGGGTGGCTCACGGCTGCCGCAGCAGGCGGTTGACCGCGCGGCCGAAGACGTAGCGGCCGGACCGCTCCAGGGTGCCGTCCAGCGCCGGCGGGAGCAGCCGGACGGTCAGCTCCTCGTGCCAGCGGACCCGGGTGCGGCCGCCGGGACCCGGGCGGACCTCGATCTCCGCCCAGCCGCGCACCAGCCGGCCCCGCTTCTCCAGCCGGCACCGGCCGGGCCCGCCGTCCTCGGGCGGCTCCCAGACGGTGACCTCCATCGGGTCGTCGAAGGCGAGCGGGCCGAGACCGGTGCGGGCGACGAAGCGGCTGCCCAGGCCGGTGGGCGGGTCCGTGGTGACGGTGATCCGGGTCAGCGGTACCGCGTCGCCGTGCCGCTGCCACTCGGTGAGCCGGCGCCAGGTCTCGTCGAGCGGGAGCGGCGCCGTGCGTTCGAGCAAGAAGGTGGCCACGGGACGATCGTAGGGAATCCGCGGCCCTCGCCGGCGCGCGCGGCCGGTCGCACCGGGGGAGACGGGAGCCGCCCCCGCGCGTGCGTCGAATGCCCGTTCGGGGTACGGAATGCGGCGTTCGGTTACCCGGCGGCACGGAAGTGAAGGCGAGAGTGAGGAGAGCCCCGTGAGCGAGAGCCTCAGCGGCGGCCGGTCCTGGCGCCGGGCGCTGGTCACCGGCGGCGCCGGATTCGTCGGATCCCACCTGTGCGAGCGGCTGCTCGACGCCGGCACCGAGGTGGTCTGCCTGGACAACCTCGCCACCGGCGCCCGCGGCAACGTGGCCGCCCTGGAGCGGGAGCGCGGCTTCCGGTTCGTGCCCGCCGACGCCACCGACCCGGCCGCGCTGCGCGCCCTGCCCGGCCGGTTCGACCTGGTGCTGCACTTCGCCTGCCCGGCCTCCCCGGCCGACTACCTCCGGCTCCCGCTGGAGACCCTCGACGTGGGCTCCACCGGCACCCGCAACGCCCTGGAGCGGGCGGGCGCCGACGGCGCCCGCTTCCTGCTGGCCTCCACCTCCGAGGTCTACGGCGACCCGCTGGAGCACCCGCAGCGCGAGAGCTACTGGGGCAACGTCAACCCGGTCGGCCCGCGCAGCGTCTACGACGAGTCCAAGCGGTTCGCCGAGGCGCTGACCACCGCGCACCGCCAGGTGCACGGCACCGACACCGCCATCGTGCGGATCTTCAACACCTACGGCCCCCGGATGCGCACCGGCGACGGCCGCGCGGTGCCCACCTTCATCGCCCAGGCGCTGGACGGCGTACCGCTCACGGTGGCCGGCGACGGCGGCCAGACCCGCTGTCTGACCTACGTCGACGACACCGTGGACGGCGTGCTCGCGCTCGCCGCGTCCCGGGAGAGCGGGCCGGTGAACATCGGCGGCGAGGACGAGATCACCATGCTGGAACTGGCCCGGCGGATCGTCGACCTCACCGGTTCCGGCTCCCGCATCCGGTTCGTCGAGCGCCCCGTGGACGACCCCGGGCGGCGCCGCCCCGACACCACGCTGGCCCGGGAACGGCTCGGCTGGCGGCCACGCACCGACTGGAACCAGGGCCTCGAACACACCATCGGCTGGTTCGCGCACGCCGTCGCCGCCTGAACCGCTGGGGCGGATGGCTACAGAGGGTGTTTTTGCCCTCTCTTTCCGGAATTGAGCTGTTTCCAAGTGTTTGAGACAGCTGGCCCGCGGCACCCGCCGAGCCGGAAGCGACACAGGACGGAGCACAGCCCATGCGCATCCTCGGTATCAACGCCCTGTTCCACGACCCCGCCGCCGCCCTGGTCGTGGACGGCAGGACCGTAGCGGCGGCCGAGGAGGAGCGGTTCAGCCGCCGCAAGCACGGCAAGCGGCCGGTGCCGTTCGCCGCCTGGGAGATGCCGGAACTGTCGGCCCGCTGGTGCCTGGAACAGGCCGGCGTCCGCCCCGGCGAACTGGACGCCGTCGCCTACTCCTTCGACCCCCGACTCGCCCGTCCCGCCCGGGACATGGGCCTGGACGACCCCTGGGACCCGCTGCGCCTGGAGTACGCCCGCCGCGCGCCCCGGTTCCTCGCCGACGCGCTGCCCGGACTCGACCCCGACCAGGTCGTCTTCGTCCCGCACCACGTGGCGCACGCCGCCTCCGCCGGACCGGCCTCCCCGCACCCCGACAACGACGTACTCGTCCTCGACGGACGCGGCGAATGCGCCTCCCACCTGGCCGGCCGCTACCGCGACGGCAAGCTCGACACCCTCGCCACCCAGGCGCTGCCGCACTCGCTCGGCCTGGTCTACGAGGAACTCACCGAGCACCTCGGCTTCCTGCGCTCCAGCGACGAGTTCAAGGTGATGGCGCTCGCCTCCTACGGCAAGCCGCGCTTCGCCGACCGGCTGCGCGAGCACGTGCACGCCACCGGCGACGGCGGCTTCCGCGCCCACGGCGTCGACTGGTCCGCCCTCGCCCCCGCCCGGCCGGGGGGCGAGGAATGGACCCAGGTGCACGCCGACCTCGCCGCCAGCGCCCAGACGGTACTGGAGGAGACCCTCCTCGAACTCGTGCACTGGCTGCACCGCGAGGCCGGCGGCGACTGCCTGACCATGGCCGGCGGCGTCGCCCTCAACTGCGTCGCCAACACCCGGATCGCCCGGCAGGGCCCCTACCGGCACGTCTGGGTGCAGCCCGCCGCCGGGGACGCCGGGACCGCGCTCGGCGGCGCCCTGCACGTGGCCGCCGCCCAGGAGGGCGCCGCACCCGAGCCGATGCCCGGCGCCGCCCTCGGCCGCGGCTGGTCCGACGACGAACTCCGCGGCTGGCTGGAGACGGCCGCCGTTCCCTACGAGGAGCCCGCCGACATCGCCGAGACGGTCGCCGAGGAACTCGCCCGGGACGGCGTCGTCGCCTGGTTCCAGGGCCGCAGCGAGTACGGGCCCAGGGCGCTCGGCCACCGCTCCCTGATGGCCCACCCGGGCCGCGCGGAGAACCTGGAGCGGCTCAACGCCGTCAAGGGCCGCGAGGAGTTCCGCCCCGTCGCGCCGATGGTGCTGGCCGACCGCGCGGCCGAGATCTTCTCCGGCGGACCCATCCCCAGCCCGTACATGCTCTTCGTGCACGACGTCGCCGTCGGCTGGCGGGACCGCATCCCGGCCGTCGTGCACATCGACGGCACCGCCCGCATCCAGACCGTCGAGGAACGCCGCGAGCCGCTCGTCGCGCGGATGCTGACCGCCTTCGAACGGCGCACCGGACTGCCGGTCGTCGTCAACACCAGCCTCAACACCGCCGGACGGCCCATGGTCGACGACCCGCGCGACGCGCTGGAGTGCTTCGGCTCCGCGCCGGTCGACCTGCTGGCCATCGGACCGTTCGCGGTCCGCCGGGGGAAGGTCTTCGGATGACCGGCTACTCGGTGGTGATCCCCACCCTCGTCCGGTCCACGCTGGCCGACTGCCTGGCCGCGCTGGCCGCCGCGCACGGCCCGAAACCGGACGCCGTGATCCTGGTCGACGACCGGCCCGCGCCGGACGCCGACGCCGGCCCCGGCGCGCTGGAGCACCCGCTGACCGTCCTCGGTGAACTGCGCGAGCGCACGGTCGTGCTGCGCGGCGGCGGCCGCGGACCGGCCGCCGCCCGCAACACCGGCCTCGGCGCGGTCAGCACGCCGTGGACCGCGTTCCTCGACGACGACGTGCAGGTCGGCCCGCACTGGTGCGACCAGCTCGCCCAGGACCTGGCCGCCGCCGCCCCCGACACCGGCGCCGTCCAGGGCGTCATCGCCGTACCGCTGCCCGGCGAACGCCGCCCCACCGACTGGGAACGCGGCACCGCCGGCCTCGCCACCGCCCGCTGGATCACCGCCGACATGGCCTACCGCACCGAGACCCTCAAACAGGTCGGCGGCTTCGACGAACGCTTCACCCGCGCCTTCCGCGAGGACGCCGACCTCGCGCTGCGCGTCCTCGACGCCGGCTGGCGCATCCAGCAGGGCCGCCGCACCACCCGGCACCCGGTCCGCCCGGCCTCCCGCTGGGCGTCGTTGACACAGCAGCGCGGCAACGCCGACGACGCGCTGATGCGCCGGCTGCACGGCCCCGACTGGTGGGACAAGGCGGTCGCGCCCCGCGGCCGGATCCGCCGCCACCTGGCCATCACCGCGGCCGGCGCCGCCGCCCTCGCGCTCGCCGCCGCCGGCCGCCCCCGGGC
>NZ_JBQOUX010000106.1:0-26959 GCF_052216785.1 Streptomyces sp. JW3
GCCTTCGGCCCGGCCGGCCGCACCGCCGCCGGCCGCCGCGCGGCGCCCGCGCCGGAGCGCTGCGTCCCCGGTCCCGGCGCCCGCCAGGGGCGGGCCGGCCCCCCGGCGGCGTCCGGGCCCCGGCCCTGCGGGGGCAGCGGCGGCCGGCCGCCTCGCGGTCCGTACTGCGCTGGTCGCGTCCTGTGTTGCTCCACTGGTCCAACTTAGGTCGGTTAATGTGCAGAATCGGCTCTCGGACACGCCGGAGACCGGCCCCGGCCATCCGTTCGACTGCCCGCGTGATCCGTACCGCACACCCCGTAGACTGGTGGATCGGCCCGTGCCGGGCCCCGCTCCCTCCGCATCCTCACGTACGGGAAGTCGCAACGTGTCGCTCACGATCGGAATCGTCGGTCTGCCGAATGTCGGCAAGTCGACCCTGTTCAACGCCCTGACCAAGAACGACGTGCTGGCGGCCAACTACCCGTTCGCCACGATCGAGCCCAACGTCGGCGTCGTGGGCGTCCCCGACCCGCGCCTGACGAAGCTGGCCGAGATCTTCTCCTCGGAGAAGGTCCTGCCGGCCACCGTCGACTTCGTCGACATCGCGGGCATCGTGCGCGGCGCCAGTGAGGGCGAGGGCCTGGGCAACAAGTTCCTGGCGAACATCCGCGAGTCCGACGCGATCTGCCAGGTCATCCGCGCCTTCGCCGACGAGAACGTGGTCCACGTGGACGGCAAGGTCTCGCCCAAGGACGACATCGAGACGATCAACACCGAGCTGATCCTCGCCGACCTCCAGACCATCGAGAAGGTCCTGCCGCGGCTCCAGAAGGAGTCCCGGATCAAGAAGGACATCGGACCCAAGGTCAAGGCCGTCGAGGAAGCGAAGGAAATCCTCGAAAAGGGCGACACCCTCTTCGCCCACGGCATCCTCCAGGGCAGCGAGCGCGCCGAGCTCCTCCACGACCTGCACCTCCTCACCACCAAGCCCTTCCTCTACGTCTTCAACGTCGACGAGGACGAGCTGACCGACGAGGACTTCAAGAACGAGCAGCGCGCCCTGGTCGCCCCCGCCGAGGCGATCTTCCTCAACGCCAAGCTGGAGGCGGACCTCGCCGAGCTGGACGAGGCCGACGCGATGGAACTGCTGGAGTCGGTCGGCGCCACCGAACCCGGCCTGGCCACCCTCGCCCACGTCGGCTTCGACACCCTCGGCCTCCAGACCTACCTGACGGCCGGCCCCAAGGAATCCCGCGCCTGGACCATCAAGAAGGGCGCCACCGCCCCCGAGGCCGCCGGAGTCATCCACACCGACTTCCAGAAGGGCTTCATCAAGGCGGAGGTCATCTCCTTCGACGACCTGGTGGAGACGGGCTCGGTCGCGGAGGCCCGCGCGAAGGGCAAGGCCCGCATGGAGGGCAAGGACTATGTGATGCGGGACGGGGACGTGGTGGAGTTCCGGCACGGAGGAACGTCTGGGAGCGGCAAGAAGTAGCCGCCGAATCAGTGCCCTCTACGACTTGAGCTCCACAGTTGAGGGTGCTGTCTAGGGTGCGGAAATGTGGGTTGACCTGCCGAAACGCCTGTGCGCACGCTGGGGTGGCGGGTCACTGGGCCCGTACCCGCGGGTTGCTGAATCAGATGGTTTGACGGTCTTGCCGGTGTGGCCGCGTCGGTCCGGGTGTGTCGATGACGTCCCGGTCCTCGCGGCCACGGACGGAATGCCCTCGCATGGAGGTCGTGATCGAGTCCGCGGTGACCAAGCGTCTGGGCGCTCTGCCTGTCGCTGCCGAGTTTCTGCGCCGGCTGGACGTCGCGGGGATCGTCGCCGGTCTGTGTCCACCTGATCCGCGGGCGGACCTGACGACGGCCGGGTGATCGAGGTGCTGGTGGCGAACCGGCTGACCGCTCCCGCGCCCCTGTTCCGCGTCGGGGACTGGGGGCGACAGTGGGCGGTGGAGGAGGTCTTCGGTATCGAGGCCGACCTGCTCAACGACGACCGCCTCGCGCGTGCCCTGGACGCGTGTGCGAAATCCTAGCCCAGACACGAGCCGCAAAGTAGCGGGGTGATCACGTACTCAGGGACTGTAAGACGTTTTGGCAGCCCCACAAGAAGAGCGGCGCCACCGTCGAGCGCCCCGGCCTGATCGACCTGTTCGCCTACGCCCGGCCCGGCGACACGATCGTGGTCCACACCCTCGACCGGCTCGGAAGGAACCTGCGCGAAGTCCTCAACCTCGTCAACGACCTCAACGAGAAGAACATCGGCGTAGGCTCCCTCGCCGACCCGCTCCCGATCAACACCACCGACGAGGGCATGGGCCGCATCGCCTTCCTCCTGCTGGCCTTGTTCGCCGAGATGGAACGCACCTTCACCGCCGAACGCGCCGCCCACGTCCGCGCCGTGGCCGAAGCCGCCGGCCGCCGCATGGGCCGCCCCGTCGCCCACCCCGCCTACAAGATCGAGTACGCGCGCCTACTCCAGGGCCACGGCGCCAGCTACGGGGAAATCAGCGCCAAGACCGGGATCTCGAAGACTTCTCTGCACCGCTACCTGGCGGAATAGTGGCAGCAGCGTGACTACAGGTGGGCTGGGTCGGTGGTGCTTGCGCTGCTCTGGCTGGCCTTTCCCCATAGTTCCAACATTCGTTGCACGAGAGCCGTCGGCCCGGCGTTGTATACCTCCCACAGCTTCCGCAACGCCGGATCCAGTACACAGCACAGCAGCCATGCCACGTTCTCGCACGCCCGCTTGCACGCCTGTCCGTTGTGTTCCCATGAGGTGACGCCGGTCCCTTGTAGCGAGCAGACTCTCAGTGCCGTCTCCCGCAGCTGATCATCAGGCGTCTCCTGAACCAGCCGCCGTACTGCCTGTGAGTCCGTCAGTTTCGCGACCGCTGCTGCCGCGACCTCATCAGTCACACCTTCCTGCTCCAGGATGAAGTCGCGCAGGGCGCCAGCTGCATCATCGAATCCGGCCGTCGCCTCCGTCAGCGCCGCAACGTCGTTGCTCGACAACGGTCGACCCCACGCAGCGTCCAGAACCCTGCCTACAGTGCGGTATGCCGATGCCGGAGACCGGCGCACCGGCGCAGGTTCCGGGAACAGTTCGGCAACGTCCTTCAGCATCCGCTCGCGCGCTGGACCGGGCTCCAGGCGCCTGACCAGCTTCGTCAGCTCGGCCCGGAAGACTCTGCGCTTTTCCCGGGAGTACTCGGCGCTGTCCTCCCATGTCTTCATGCGAGCCTTGGACAGCGACAGCCCCCGCTGCGTGACCTCGTCCACCCCAGTCGCCAATTCCTTGCGCAGGCGGGCGGTTGCCTTCGGCTCCGGGTTCAGCGCGAGCAGGTTCCAGGCGATCGCCGGGCACAAGTGCCCCCTTCCCTCCGAGCGGACCTTTGCGCTGACCCACGCGGCTAGGAAGGCGTCCTCCACCGACACCCCGTTCTGGCCAGGCAGAGGAATGAGTAGATCGTTCCGGTCTCGCCGCAGCCGGTCATCGCCGTAATGCAGCGGTCCAAAGCCATGTCGATTCAACAGCTCACGCACCGGACGAAGTTCGTGCGGGTACGTCTTCGCTCCCATACCCCGAGCCTAGAAGACTCGCGGAGGCAGAAAACCGGCGAAACCTCCGGAGCACTCCCCTCTCGTCGTCGACTGGACACACCAACCGGCTGAGACGGGAAGGAGGTGCACAAGGCCATGGAGATCATCTCCGGCATCATCATCGCCGGCGGCTCGATCATCGCCGCTGTCATCGCGCACAAAGCCAAGTAAGCAGCTGAGGTTGGCCGGGACTCGCTGTGGTCCCGGCCACCCAGACAGACCCCTCGGGAATCCGACATCGCCAGTGCCAGCAGCACCTCGGCTCGATAACGATTACCGAAGAGCTTCGCCGAGACCTCACGCAACCGTTCGGGCGCGCTATGAACCATGATTCATGATTCGCGAATCACAAAACAGATGTCAACTACCCCCTGGGCGGATCGCTCAGGGAGAGAGGTCGAGCACCCGGACGTCGGCCCCGTCCCAGGCCTTGGGCTGGACGGTGGCGACGCGCGCCCCATCCAGGCGCTCGGGGCCGGGCATGGCCACATGGTGGGTGTGGCACCAGCCCAGAGACCGCTCGTGGCCCGAGGCGGCCATGACGGCGGCGAGATCGAGCGGATGAAAAACCACCTGGTCGAGCATGCCGAGGTGGCCGACGAGTCCGGTGCGTACCCGGTCCGCTTCGGCGAGTGCGGCCAGCGCGACGTGGACGCGCCAGACCCCGGTCTCGGCGGCCTGGTACAGAAGGCGGGAGGCTAGGACGTTGCCTGAGCCCAGAGCGAGCAGCGCGCTGTCGTCGAGGACTACATCGACAGGGGCGACAGGGTTCACGCGGCGCTGCCGAGCCGACGCGTGAGCTCATCGTCCGCTGCGCGGTCCTGCTCGTGATCCGGGGCGTAGCCGGAGAGCGCGTGCAGGACTTCGAGGGTCTTCGCGACCTGCTCGTCCCGCTCGCTCTGCGTGAGGGTGTGGGTGGCGAATTCGCCGACGAGCCCCGCGATCGTGGTGTCCTTCTCGGCGGCCAGGATCGCCAGCCGGTCCCGGATGCTGCTCTCGACCTTGATCGTTGTGTGTGCCATGCCTGACAGAATACATCGGGTATACCCGCCCGAGGAGGTGGCTGAGGTAGCTGCTTGCGCCTCCTCGGTCAGAGGTCGAGGGGGACGTCCGCCGGCGTGCGTTCGGTGCCGCTCAGGTCTCTGTGCCCTTGAAGTAGTCGCCCCGCCTGAACTTCTCCGACGCCTCGCTCCAGTCCTCGGGGTGGGAAATGGGCAGCAGCCGGTGCTGCTGCTCGTGAGTGCTGTCGTACGGCGTCTGTGCCTCGAGCTTCATCCTGCTGTGATCCTTGATGAGGAGCATCTCGATGACCCGCGCCGCGGTCTGCAGATCCGCGTCGATGGACCCCGCCGAGATGTCGGCGGGGGAGTGGACTGTGTCGCCGGACTCGTCGAGGTCGACGTAGAATCCGGCCATCTTCTCCTCGTTGGCGCGCTGGCCGGCGGTCTCCGCTTCGCTTTTCTTCTGAGCGAGGAAGGCATTCCAGCCGTCTTGCGACTCGTCCTCCGGGTGCTCGATCGCCCCGTAGTCGCCCCAGAACGCGGCGAGCTCCTGGCCGAAGACGAAGGACTCCATGTACTTCACCGCGTGGCGGCGACCGTCCGACGCCAGCCGCGGCACCTCCCGCGCATCCTTGGATCCGGTGCTCCAGGCCTGCTCGAAGCAGTCGTAGATCAAAGCGCCTTGCCCAGCTCCTCCTGTGCGAGGACCGTGAGCGAGCGGGCCCGGCCGAACGTTCCCCGTCAGAGCAGGGCGTGGGCGTCCGCGATCAGCCCGGATGCGTTGTCCATGAGCGCCTTCCAGAAAGTGCGCGCTGGGTTCGGATCTATCTCCACAGCGCGATTCTCCCGCAGTGCAGCTCTGGTCAGTCACGCATCAAGATGATGCAATCGGCAGGAGTCGCGAGTTCCGGTTCAACCTTTGATTGATCGGCGGTCTGACCTGCGAGAACACTCGTTTACGAGCCGATGTGAGGGTCGCTCATGGCCGTTACGGAAGAGGGGCGAGCGGGAGTGGTTCCATCTGCACGCCTTCTTCACGGCTCCGGGGCTTCGCGCGGATCCAGGCCGTGGCGCTTTTCCTACTCGTTTGACACACTCGGAGCTATGGGTGAGACGACGTACAGCATCGGGGAAGGGCCGGCGACACGGGTGAGCTTGTCGCTGCCGGAGGGGACCGCGGAGGCGATCCGGGCGCGGGTGGGCAAGCGGGAGTTCTCCGCGTTTATCGCTGAGGCGGTCGAGCGTGAGCTGCGAGGGCAGGTCCTCGACGAGTATTTGGCGGACTACGAGAGCCGCAAGGGGCCGGTCTCCGAACAGGCTCGTCAGCGGGCGCGGCAGGCCTTCGATGAGGTGTTCGCCGAGGGGGGCGAGTGGCCTGCCGCAAGCTGAGTCACGAGGGGACGCTGGTCCTCGACAGCGAAGGTCTCTCGAAGATGCTCGCCGATGACGAGCGGGTGGTGGCCCTGGTCGCCGAGGCGCGCTCGCGCGGTATGGAGGTCGCGATCAGTGCGCTCACCATCATCGAGGCCGTTCGCGCTCGTACGCACAAGTCCCGTCTGAACTGGGTGCTCTCCGGACTGCGTGTGGTACCGGTGGGCGACGAGGAGGCGAGGGCGGCTTCGAAGCTGCTGATGGATGCTGGTTTGCACGGGCATAAGTACGCGATCGATGCAACGGTCGCCGAGGCCGCGCTGCGACAGCACCGCCCCGTAGTCATGTTGACCTCCGATATCGACGACATGGTCAAGCTCTGCGGCGATCGGGTCCGGCTCGTGGCGGTCTGATTTCTGCGGTCGGGAGTGGTCCAGGGGGCTCTTGGGCCGATCTTGCCTCAGACGTCTGGCGCACTGTCATTCAAGCCGTACCAGGCCATTCTCGTAGGTGATGACGATGAGTGCTTCGGCGATCTCGCAGATGGGCGGCCTCCGGTGAGAGGAGGGCCTTGCCTGCGGCCGTTCGCGCGGATACTCGCGACAGTGCGTCGGTGATCCGACTCTGCATAGGTGACGGGGCCCGTGTTCCGGCGGGCCGGTGTCGCACGTGGACGAGCCGGACCGTTAGCTGCGGGGGCGGCGTCGCGGTTCGCACGTTCAGCCAGGGGAAACGACTCCGCGTCTATGCCGTTCGGTGCTTACGATGCGCCCAGCCGTACGGAAGTCGTACGGCTTGTTCGCCGTCCGAGTCAGGAGCACGGTTTCGTGTCCATACCGCCGCCGCCCCGTCCGGTCTGGGGTCAGCCCTACGGGGTGCCTCGGCCGGCGCCCGTCAACGGGGTGGCCATTTCCGCCCTCGTCCTCGGGCTCCTCTGTTTCGTGCCGGCTGTCGGGCTGGTGCTGGGGCTGATCGCGCTCAGTCAGATCAGGCGGAGCGGGGAGCGGGGCAAGGGGTTCGCGGTGGCCGGGGCCGTGCTGTCCTCGGTGGGGCTGGCGCTGTGGGCGGTGCTGCTGGCCACGGGCGGCGCGGGCGTCGTCTGGGAGGGCTTCAAGGGCGCGGCGAGCGGGGAGGGGACCGCGTACGACCTGGACGCCGGCCAGTGTTTCGACACCCCGGACGGGGCGCTGGAGGGCGTGACGTACGACATCGACGAGGTGCCGTGCGCGGGTGCGCACGACGGTGAGGTGTTCGCCGTCTTCGATCTGGACGACGGGTCCTTCCCCGGCGACGACTCGATCACCGCCGCGGCCGACGACCAGTGCTACGCGCTGCGCGCCGGGTACGCCATGGACGCCTGGGCGGTGCCCGCGAACGTCGACGTCTACTACCTCACGCCGACCCGGCAGAGCTGGCGCGCGGGCGACCGCGAGGTCACCTGTCTGTTCGGCGGCGCCGAGGAGGGGGACGTGCTGACCGGGTCGCTGCGCAACGACCGGACGACGCTCGACGACCACCAGTTCGCGTTCCTGAAGGCGGCCGCACCCCTCGACGAGGCGCTGGCGGCCGAGCCCGCGACCGCGTACATCGAGGACGACCTGCCGGCGCACCGGGAGTGGGCCGGCGAGGTGGCGGGCGCGCTCGCCGGGCAGGTCGAGTCCCTGCACGGGCACAGCTGGCCGTCCGACGTCGAGCGGCCGGTCGCCGGGCTGGCCGAGGACCTGGACGCGGCGCGCGAGGAGTGGGCCGCCGCCGCGAAGGCGTCCGACGCGGACACGTTCTACGAGCACTACGACGCCGGGTACGACCTGATCGCTCCCGCCGGTTCGGTCGCCGTGCGCAAGGCTCTGGGGCTGGCCAGCACGCCGCCCGTCTACCAGGAGGAGGACGCGGGGGAGGGCGGGGGCGACCCCGGCTTCGAGGTGTGAGGGCCGGGCCGTCGAAGGCCCGCTCCGGGAAAGGCGCTGGGTAAAACCCGTTGCCGCCGCATGTCATCACATCGAGTGATTCCCTGGCCTTTGCTTGCCTGGCACAACCTACGGTTGCCACGCTGTTGCTGTCTGTACAACCTGATGGGAGAGCGGCCAGTGACATTCGGTGAGCAGCCGGCGTACCTGCGTGTCGCGGGGGATCTGCGCAAGAAGATCGCCGACGGCCTGCTGCCGCCCCACACCCGCCTGCCCTCCCAGGCCCGCATCCGCGAGGAGTACGGCGTCTCGGACACCGTCGCGCTGGAGGCCCGCAAGGTGCTCATGGCCGAGGGCCTGGTCGAGGGCCGGTCGGGTTCGGGGACGTATGTGCGCGAGCTGCCGGTGCCCCGGCGCATCGCCCGCTCCGGTTACCGGCCGGCGGGCGGGGCCACGCCGTTCCGGCAGGAGCAGGCCGACGCCGAGGCGCGCGGCACCTGGGAGTCGAGCAGCGAACAGGCGGAGGCCGGCGCCGCCGTCGCCGAGCGGCTCGGCATCAAGCCCGGCGAGCGTGTGATGTGCACGAAGTACGTCTTCCGCGAGGCCGGCGAGGCGGTCATGCTCTCCACCTCCTGGGAGCCGCTCGCCGTCACCGGCCGTACGCCCGTGATGCTGCCCGAGGAGGGCCCGCTCGGCGGGATGGGCGTCGTCGAGCGGATGGCCGCCATCGACGTCGTCGTGGACAACGTGACCGAGGAGGTCGGCGCCCGCCCCGGCCTCGCGGAGGAGCTGCTCGCGCTGGGCGGCGTCCCCGGCCATGTCGTCCTGGTCGTGCACCGCACCTTCTTCGCCTCCGGCCTCGCGGTCGAGATGGCCGAGGTGGTGATCCCGGCGGACCGGTTCCGGGTGGCGTACCACCTGCCGGTGAAGTAGACCCGCCTCCCGGTGAAGTAGGCCCACCGCCCATGCAGTAGACCCGCGCGGCGGACCCGGCCGGGCGGACCCCGGGCCGGATGCACGGTGTCGAGGCATCCGGTGTGAGATGGCGCACGCCTCCCGCGCCGCTCGCGCCCCTCCCATGCGCCCCGCGGCGGGTGCGTGCGGCCGGCCGCGCCCGTCGCCGACCGAGTGATCCGGCCGTTCTCGCAGGTGGCCCGGACGGGCCCGGCCACCGCCTTGATCCGGTACGCCGACGCACCAGCGGGGCGCGTTCGGTGGCGTGCGCCCCCGGGTGCTGGCCGGTTGCCTACCTCTTCGTAAAAAGCCGTATTCGGTGCGTGAAGGTTGGGCGTAAGGTCGGGCATATGCGGACTGCGGTTTCCTGGGGAGGGGCGCGATGAATGACGGCACGGCCACTCTGCCCTGGCTCGTCGTCCGGCAGGACGACAACGGCCATCGCTACCGGGTGGGCAGGTACGCGACCCGGGCCGAGGCCCAGAAGATCGCGGACAGCCTCGGCGGCCGCGGCAGCAAGCAGCTGTACTGGGTCGAGCAGCTCGGACCGAACGGCACCGCGGCCGACTGACCGGCGTGTCCGGCGGGCCCGTCCCCTCCCGTAGGCTCCGGCGCATGACGGAACGGATCGTGGTCGGGGCCGCCCTGATCGACGGCGGGCGACTGCTCGCCGCGCGGCGCAGCGCGCCGGCCGAACTGGCCGGCCGGTGGGAACTCCCCGGCGGCAAGGTGGAGGAGGGCGAGACGCCCGAGGCCGCGCTCGTGCGCGAACTGCGCGAGGAACTCGGGGTGGACGCCCGTACCGGCGACCGGGTGCCGGGGCAGTGGCCCCTGAAGCCCCCGTACGTCCTCCAGGTGTGGACCGCGCACCTGCTGCCCGGCTCCGCCGCCCCCGAGCCGCTCCAGGACCACGACGCACTGCGCTGGCTGACCCCGGCCGAGATCTGGGACGTGCCCTGGCTGGACCAGGACGTGCCGGCCGTCCGCCGGACGCTCGCGCACCTCTCCCGGGCCGCCGGGGTGGCGTGAGCCGGGGTGCGCCTCGCCGTACGCCCCCTGTGCCACCGTGCGCCGGGCCGGACGGTACCGGACCTCGCTAATCGGGTATCACCCCACTAAGACCCCATTAATCCCATGAAAGTGGACATGTGTGGGGGGCGGGTTCCGGCGGCCGGGGAGTGAGCGGCGTGATCGACACCGAGGGCGAGCGCGCCGAGTGGCTGTTCCCGGCGGAACCGGGCGCCGTGCGCGCCGCCCGCTCCGTGGTGCGCGGCCGGTTGCGCGACTGGGGCCTGGACGGCGTCGGCGACACCGCCGTCCTGCTCGTCAGCGAGCTGGTCACCAACGCCCTCCGGCACGCCACCGGCCCCGTCGGAGTCCGCCTGGTGCCGCCGGCCGGACCGGACGGGGTGCTGCGGGTGGAGGTCTCCGACTCGCTCCCCGACCTGCCCCGGGAGCGGCCGGTGTGCCCCGAGGACGAGAGCGGCCGGGGTCTCCAGCTGGTCGCCACCGCCGCCCGGCGCTGGGGCGCGCGGCCGGCCGCGGACGGCAAGACGGTGTGGTTCGAACTCGCCCCGGCCGGGTGAGCGCCCGTCACGCTCCGTACCGGTGCATCCGTGACCCGGACCGTTGCCGAAGTACGTGATTCGATGGCGTGTCCGCTGGTTAGAAGACTGGAAGTGTTGTCACGGTCCGGTCCGGAAAGCACAGGGACCGTGCTGTGATCGTGAACACCGTGTTGTGCGGCGCCGTAGTGCTGGATACTGCGGACAGCCGCCCCCGGTGACCGGTGCCGGACGCGGTGAGCTGGAGGGGACGGTTCGCGTGAGCGAGATACCAGCGAGGGCCACGGGGTCCGAGGACGCGCCGGGCGGCGCGCTGCCCACGGGACGCGGGCCCGCCGGGCGGGGCGAAGCCCTGCCCGCGGACACCATGTGGCAGAGCAGTCCGCCCGGCTCCATCTACGACTACATCAAGGTCGCCTCCTTCTCCATCGGGCCGGACGGGCTGGTGGACCAGTGGAGCCTGCGCGCCGAGCAGCTGTTCGGCATCCCCGGAGACCGGGCCCTCGGCGTCGACCCCATCGACGTCTTCATCGATCCCGAGCTGCGCGAGCGCGGCCAGCGCAAGATGGCCGAGATACTCGACGGGCGGGAGTGGACCGGAGTCGTCCCCTTCCGCATCCCGCACAGCGAGGACGGGGAGTGCGGCAAGCGCGGCCTCGCCGAGGTCTACGTGATGCCGACCCGGACCCGGGACGGCGAGAAGGCCGCCGTCTGCATCGTCGTGGACGTCCGCACCCTGCGCAGCATCGAGACCGACCTCGCCGCCTCGCAGTCCATTTTCGGTCAATCTCCGTTCGGGTTCCTGCTGATCGACCCCGATCTGAAGGTGCGCCGCGTCAACCAGCGGTTCGCCTCCGTCTTCGGCGGCGCCCCCGACGACCACCGCGGCCGGGGCATCCACGACTATCTGCCGCGCGGCGAGGGCGACCGGGTCGCCGCCACCCTGCGCCGGGTGCTGGAGACCGGTGACTCCATCACCGACATGCATGTCACGGGCTATGTGCCCGGCTCCGACGAGCGCCGCCACTGGTCCGTCAACATGTACCGGGTGCACAGCGGTTCGGGCCGCCCCATCGGGGTCGCCTGGCTCGGCACGGACATCACCGCCCGCCGCGCCGCCGCCCGCGAGGCCGCCGCCGCCCGGCGCAATCTCGCCCTGCTCAACGACGCGGGCGCCCGCATAGGTACCTCCCTCGACCTGGAGACCACCGCCCGCGAACTCCTCGACGTGGTCGTGCCCGGCTTCTGCGACCTGGCCACCGTCGACCTCTACCAGGGTCTGCTGACCGGCGACGAGACCCCGCCCGGCCTCGCCGACGGCAGCGCCGAACTGCGCCGCGTCGCCTACTCCAGCGCCGTCGCCGACGTGCCCTTCCTCGGCACCGGGCAGAAGGTCCAGGTCGGCGCCGTGCACCACTACCCCTTCACCTCGCCGCACGCGGACGCCCTGCGCACCGGCCGGCCGCGCACCGTCCCGGCCGAGGAGGGCGGCCTGGTGCAGTCCACGCTGGCCGTGCCGATGGTCGCCCACGACACGGTGGTGGGCCTCGCGCAGTTCGCCCGCACCAAGGGCAGCGAGCCGTTCGGCGACCGCGACCGGGGGCTCGCCGTGGAGCTGGCCGCCCGCGCCGCCGTCTGTATCGACAACGCCCGGCTCTACCGGCGCGAGCACGAACGGGCGCTGATCCTCCAGCGCTCCCTGCTGCCGCCCGGCGACCCGGAGGCGTCCGGCCTGGACATCGCCTGCCGCTACCTGCCCGGCAACGCGGCCACCGGCCGGCCCAGCGAGGTCGGCGGCGACTGGTTCGACGTCATCGAACTGCCCGGCCACCGCACCGCGCTGGTCGTCGGCGACGTGATGGGGCGCGGCCTGCGGGCCGCCGTCGCGATGGGCGAACTGCGCACCGCGGTACGGACGCTGGCTCAGCTCGACCTGGAACCGGCCGAGGTGCTCTCCCAGCTGGACGAGATCGCCCGCGGCCTCGGCGCCCCCGGCGGCCCCTCGCAGGCGTTCGCCGGCGGCGTCCAGCAGGCCACCCGGGCCGCCCGCCGCCCCCGCGAGGCCGACCTCTCCGAGGTGTACCTCGCCACCTGCGTCTACGCCGTCTACGACTCGGTGACCCGGCGCTGCACCTTCGCCAACGCCGGCCACCTGCCGCCGGTCCTGGTCGAACCCGGCGAGCCCGCCCTGATGCTGGACGTGCCGCCCGGACTGCCGCTCGGCGTCGGCGGCGAGCCCTTCGAGGAGGTGGAGGTCGAACTCCCCGAGGGCGCCCTGCTCGCGCTCTACACCGACGGCCTGGTCGAGAGCCGCGACCATCCGCTGGACGAGGGGCTCCAGGCGTTCGTGGGCGCGCTGACCGACCCGGCCCGCCCGTCGGCCGGCGCGCCGCGCGCAGCCACCCACCGCAACCTGGAGGACGTCTGCGACCACGTCCTCAACACCCTCGACTCGCACCACGGCGAGGACGACATCGCGCTGCTCATGGCCCGGGTGCAGGGGCTGCCCGCCGAGTCGGTCGGCGACTGGACGCTGCCGCGCGAACCGCGCAGCGTGGGCCGGGCCCGGGAGTACGCCCGCACCCAGCTCACCGGCTGGGACCTGGAACCCCTCGTCGACACCACCGAACTCCTGGTCAGCGAGCTGGTCACCAACGCTCTGAGGTACGGCGAGGGCGAGATCAGGCTGCGCCTGCTGCTCGACCGCTCACTGGTCTGCGAGGTCTGGGACTCCGGCCTGGTGCAGCCGCGCCGCCGCCGCGCCCGCGACACCGACGAGGGCGGCCGGGGCCTGCAACTGGTCGGCCTGCTCAGCGCCGCGTGGGGGTCACGGCGTACGCCGCGCGGCAAGACGGTGTGGTTCGAACTCCCGCTGCCGGGCGGCGACACCGGCCTGCCCGACCCGGCGGAGGCACTGCTCAGCCTGTTCTGAGCAGGCCCCCCGAAGATCGCAACCGGCACCCTCGTCTCCGCCGTCCTCGCCGGTGACACCTGCCACCGGGGCGGGACGAGGGGGTACGGCATGGCACACCCGACGGAGCAGCCGAACACCTCGGCGCCCGGCGACGACGGTGACGGTGGCGACGGCGGCGACGGCGGCATACCCGAGCCGAGACCGACGCGGGCCGCGACCGCCCGGCCGGCGGCGGGCCCGGTGGACCCGGTGGACCCGGCCGGACCGGTGGACCCCGTGGGCTCGGTGGACCCGGTGGACCTGGCCGGACCGGTGGACCCCGTGGGCCCGGCCGGACTGGTGGACCCCGTGGGCCCGGTGGACCTGGCCGGACTGGTGGACCCCGTGGGCCCGGTGGGCCCGGTGGACCTGGCCGGACTGGTGGACCCCGTGGGCCCGGTGGACCCGGTGGACCCGGCCGGACCGGCAGACCCGGCCGGCCCCGGGGAAGGCGGCCCGGAAGCCCCCCGCGCCCCCCGGCGGGCCTGGCCCCGCCGGCTGCGCCGTACCGCCCTGGTGCTCGCCCTGGTCCTCCTCGTCCCCGTCCTCGCCACGCAGGCCGCCCTGCGCCTCAACTACGCCGGCGACCCGGCGGACGGCACGTACAGCCGGCACAAGGACGCCCTCTGGCTCGGGCACGCCTGGGTCGACGGGCGCAAGACGGACGCCGACCTCGCCGCCCTCGGCCGGCGGCTGGCCGGCACCGGCGTCCGCGACCTCTACGTCCACACCGGCCCGCTGGAACACGACGGCACCCTGCCGAGCACCCTGTACCCGAAGGCCCGCCGGCTGGTCGAGGCCGTGCACGACGAGCTGCCCGGCATCCGCGTACACGCCTGGCTCGGCGACGTCCTGGCCACCGAGACCCCGGACGGCATGCGGCTCGACGACGCCGGGACCCGGGCCGCCGTCGTCCGCTCCGCCCGGCAGATCCTCGCCGAGGGCTTCGACGGCGTCCACTTCGACCTGGAACCCGCGCACTCCG
Source organism: Streptomyces sp. JW3 (assembly GCF_052216785.1). Lineage (NCBI taxonomy): Bacteria > Bacillati > Actinomycetota > Actinomycetes > Kitasatosporales > Streptomycetaceae > Streptomyces > Streptomyces sp. JW3. Next base: position 14,325 of record NZ_JBQOUX010000106.1, read on the forward strand.
GCGACGCCGACTACCTCGCCCTCCTCGACCAGGTCCGCGAGGTGACCGACGAGCGCGGCGCGGTCCTGTCCGTCGCCGCCCACCAGATCGACCCGCTGCCGGCCCTGCACACCGTCGCCGGCGTCCTCACCGGCCACCCCAAGTGGTGGTCGCAGGAGTACTTCGGCCAGGTCGCCCGCCGGGTCGGCCAGATCGCCGTCATGTCGTACGACACCGCGCAGCCGCTGCGGAGCACCTACGGCGGTTACGTCGCCCAGCAGACCGCGCTGGCCCTGGAAGTCACCCCGCCCGGCACCGACCTGCTGATGGGCCTGCCCTTCTACTACGAGAGCGACCCCTCCCACTGGGGCCACGCCGAGACCGTCCCCGCCGCCGTGCGCGGCGTCCGCCTCGGCCTGTCCCGCACCGACGCGGACCGGAAGAACTTCGGCGTCGCCCTGTACGTCGACTTCGCCGCGACCGAGGCGGACTGGCGGGCCTACCGGACGGACTGGGTCAGTTCTCCCGGCGCCGCCTGATCCGCGAACCGAGCCAGACCAGCGGGTCGTACTTGCGGTCCACGGCCCGTTCCTTCAACGGGATCAGCGCGTTGTCAGTGATCTTGATGCCCTCCGGGCAGACCTCCGTACAGCACTTGGTGATGTTGCAGTAGCCGAGGCCGTGCTCGTCCTGGGCGGTCTTCTTGCGGTCCAGGCCGCTCGCCTCGGCCGCGTCCAGCGGGTGCATGTCGAGTTCGGCGACCCGCATCAGGAACCGGGGGCCCGCGAAGGCCGGCTTGTTCTCCTCGTGGTCGCGGACCACATGGCAGGTGTCCTGGCACAGGAAGCACTCGATGCACTTGCGGAACTCCTGCGGCCGGTCCACGTCCTCCTGCGTCATCCGGTACTCGCCGGGACCGACCCCCCGCGGCGGCACGAACGCCGGGACCTCCCGGGCCTTGGCGTAGTTGAAGCCGACGTCCGTCACCAGGTCCCGGACCACCGGGAAGGCGCGCAGCGGCGTGACGGTGATCGTCTCGTCCTGGGTGAAGACCGACATCCGGGTCATGCACAGCAGCCGGGGCCGCCCGTTGACCTCGGCGGAGCAGGAACCGCACTTGCCGGCCTTGCAGTTCCAGCGCACGGCGAGATCGGGGGCCTGGGTGGCCTGGAGACGGTGGATGATGTCGAGGACCACCTCGCCCTCGTTCACCTCGACGGTGAAGTCCGCCAGGGCGCCGCCCCCGGTGTCGCCCCGCCACACCCGGAACCGGGCCGCGTAGCCGTCGTTGCCGCTCATCGGTACAGCTCCTCATCGGCGAGGTACTTGGCCAGCTCTTCCTTCTCGAACAGGGCCAGCAGGTCGGGGCGGACGGGTTCGGTGGTCTCCCGGTCCAGGGCGATCTGGCCGCGCACCGGGTCGGTGGCCGCCAGGCCGTCGGTCGGGTCGGTCAGCCGGCACAGCAGGTTGACATTGCGCCAGCGGCGGTCCATCGCGGCGTGGTCCTCACGGGTGTGGCCGCCGCGCGACTCGGTGCGCTCCAGCGCGGCCCGCGCCACGCACTCGCTGACCAGCAGCATGTTGCGCAGGTCCAGGGCGAGGTGCCAGCCCGGATTGAACTGCCGGTGCCCCTCCACGCCGGCCCGCCGGGCCCGTACCCGCAGCTCGGCCAGTCTCGTCAGGGCCTGCGCCACCTCCGCCTCCCGGCGGATGATGCCGACCAGGTCGTTCATCGTCTGCTGGAGTTCCTGGTGCAGGGTGTACGGGTTCTCCGGCGCGGCGGCGTCGGGGCTCTCCGCCGAGAACGGCCGCAGTGCCTCGGCGGCGGCCGCGCCGATGTCCGCCTCGGCCACCTGCGGCCGCTGCCGGCCCACGGCGTACTGGGCCGCGTGCCACCCCGCCCGGCGGCCGAACACCAGCAGGTCGGAGAGCGAGTTGCCGCCGAGCCGGTTGGAGCCGTGCATCCCGCCGGCCACCTCACCGGCCGCGTACAGCCCCGGTACGCCGCGCGCGGCGGCGGTGTCGGAGTCGACGGCGATGCCGCCCATCACGTAGTGGCAGGTGGGCCCGACCTCCATCGCCTCGGCGGTGATGTCGACGTCGGCCAGCTCCTTGAACTGGTGGTACATCGACGGCAGCCGCCGTTTGACGACCTCGGCGGGCATCCGGGTCGACACGTCCAGGAAGACCCCGCCGTGCGGGGAGCCGCGGCCGGCCTTGACCTCGGCGTTGATGGCGCGGGCCACCTCGTCGCGCGGCAGCAGTTCGGGGGGCCGCCGGTTGCGCTCCGGGTCGTCGTACCAGCGGTCGGCCTCGGCCTCGGACTCGGCGTACTTCTCCTTGAAGACGTCCGGGACGTAGTCGAACATGAAGCGTTTTCCGTCGGAGTTGCGGAGCACCCCGCCGTCGCCGCGCACCGACTCGGTGACCAGGATGCCCTTGACCGACGGCGGCCAGACCATGCCGGTCGGGTGGAACTGCACGAACTCCATGTTCAGCAGCGGCGCGCCCGCGAGCAGGGCGAGGGCGTGGCCGTCCCCGGTGTACTCCCACGAGTTCGACGTGACCTTGAACGACTTGCCGATGCCGCCGGTGGCGATGACCACGGCGGGGGCCTCCAGGACGAAGAAGCGGCCGGTCTCGCGCTCGTAGGCGAAGACGCCCGACACACGTGAGCCGTCCTTCAGGACGCGCGTCACCGTGCACTCCTGGAAGACCTTCAGCCGGGACTCGTAGTCGCCGGTCTCGCGGTGGTCCTGCTGCTGGAGGGCGACGATCTTCTGCTGGAGGGTGCGGATCAGCTCCAGGCCGGTGCGGTCGCCGACGTGGGCCAGGCGCGGGTACTCGTGGCCGCCGAAGTTGCGCTGCGAGATCCGGCCGTCCTTCGTACGGTCGAACAGGGCGCCCCAGGTCTCCAGTTCCCAGACCCGGTCCGGGGCCTCCTTGGCGTGCAGTTCGGCCATCCGCCACTGGTTGAGGAACTTGCCGCCGCGCAGGGTGTCCCGGAAGTGCGTCTGCCAGTCGTCGCGCTCGTTGGCGTTGCCCATCGCCGCCGCGATGCCGCCCTCGGCCATCACGGTGTGCGCCTTGCCGAACAGCGACTTGCAGATCACCGCCGTACGGGCGCCCCGCTCGCGCGCCTCGATCGCGGCCCGCAGCCCGGCGCCGCCCGCGCCGACCACGACGACGTCCCACTCCTGCCGGTCCACCACGGACATCAGAACAACCTCGGATCATCGAAAGCGCCGGACGCGACCAGATACACGTAGAAGTCGGCGAGCGCCACGCTCACCAGGGAGGCCCAGGCGAGCTGCGTGTGCCGGGCGTTGAGCTTTCCCACCCACCGCCACATCCGGTAGCGCACGGGATGCTTGGAGAAGTGCTTGAGCTTGCCGCCGACGATGTGCCGACAGGAGTGGCAGGAGAGGGTGTACGCCCAGATCAGCACGATGTTGAGCAGGAAGACCAGGGTGCCCAGGCCCGCATGACCCCACGCGTAGTGCTCGTCGCGGAAGGCGAGCACCGTGTCGTAGGTGAGGACGCAGGCCACCAGGACGGCCGCGTAGAAGAAGTAGCGGTGCAGGTTCTGCAGGACCAGCGGGAAGCGGGACTCGCCGGTGTACTTCTTGTGCGGCTCGGCCACCGCGCAGGCCGGCGGCGAGGCCCAGAAGCCGCGGTAGTACGCCTTGCGGTAGTAGTAGCAGGTCAGGCGGAAGCCGAGCGGGAAGATCAGGATGATGATCGCCGGGGAGATGCCCCACCAGCCGCCGAGCAGCTCCCAGTTGGGGCCGGAGCGCATCGGCGCGCAGCGCTCGGCGAGGCAGGGGGAGTAGAACGGCGAGACGTAGGGGGCCGCGTAGTAGTCGGCGTCGGCCAACGCCCGCCAGGTCGAGTACACGATGAACGCGAGCAGTCCGGCGGCGGTGCCGGCGGGGGCCAGCCACCAGCGGTCGGTGCGCAGGTGCGGGGCGCTGATGGCGGCGCGCGTCGGGGTGTGGACGCCGCCGCCCGGGGGATGGGCGTCGGTGGGCGGGGGTTCCGTACCAGTGGCCACTAGTCGACTCCGGTCGGGTGCGGGTTCAGGGAGCGCGTCGGTCGCGGGCGCCGAGGCCCTCGTCGTCCGAGTCCGTCCACAGGGAGAGGTCGTACGGGGCGTCGGAGATGGTGACCAGGTCCGGGCGTTTCGGCGCGTCCGGCGCGGTCGCGGCGGCGCGCAGCAGGGCGACGCTCTCCCGCAGATGGCCGGCGTCGGTACGGACCCGCCGGACTTCCAGGCCGTCGCGGCCGGTCTGCCGCTCCAGCCGGCTCAGGGCGCGGGACAGCTCGTCGAGGCAGCGCTGGATCGTGGTCAGTTCGTCGTGCACGGACATGACGTGACCTCACTTCCGTCGGTGCGCCTGAGAGTGTCGCGCGTCACACCTGTCGCTGTGAAGGGATGTGCGGGGATTGGCCGGGGCGCGCGGGCGTGCCCCGGCGCGCGCGTTCCCCCGCACGAGTGAGCTTGCGGGCCGTGGCCGACGTGTCGCACTGCGTTGCCGAACCGATTCCTCTTCAGTGGCCGCAGACGTCTGAATACAAATGATCAACTCCATATACCGCCATAAGGGAACGTAACGCCCGCGGCTTTCCGGAGGTAGAGAGATGTCCCACGTCGGCGTCGGACCACGCGCCCTCGCGCGCTCGGTCGCCTTCCTCACCGCGGGCGCGCTCGCGGTCCCCGTGCTCACCGGGTGCAGCTCCGACGAGCCCGCCGGCGAGCCGCTCGCCGCCCCGGACACCGCCACCGCGGCCCGGGCCCGGATCGCCGACGGCGGCACCCTGCGCTGGGCCGCCGACTCCGTACCGGACACGCTGAACGTCTTCCAGTCCGACGCCGACGCCACCACCACCCGGGTCGCCCAGGCCGTGCTGCCCTCGATGTTCCGGCTCGACGCCACCGGCCGCCCCGTCCGCAACCCCGACTACCTGGAATCCGCCGAGGTGGTCGGCACCGAGCCCAAGCAGGTCGTCCTCTACAAGCTCAACCAGCAGGCGGTCTGGAGCGACGGCCGGGAGATCGGCGCCGCCGACTTCGCCGCCCAGTGGCGCGCCCTGTCCGGCAAGGACACCGCCTACTGGACGGCCCGCAACGCCGGCTACGACCGCATCGAGAAGATCCAGCGGGGCAAGAACGACCTGGAGGTCAAGGTCACCTTCAAACGCCCCTACGCGGACTGGCGGTCGCTGTTCACGCCGCTGTACCCGCGGGACGTGATGGGCACCCCGGACGCCTTCAACGACGGGGCGCGGCGCAAGCTGAAGGTCACCGCCGGCCCGTTCGCCCTCCAGAAGGTGGACCGCGAGGCCGACGAGGTGGTGCTCACCCGCAATCCGCGCTGGTGGGGCGAGCCGGCCAAGCTGTCGGGGATCGTGCTGCGCTCGGTGCCCCGCGGCAAGCGGGTCAAGGCGCTCACCGCCGGCACCCTCGACCTCGCCGAGATCGACCCGGAGACCGCCCGCGAGGTCGGCCGGGCCGGCGCCCCGCCCGGCACCGGCGACCCGCTCGACGGCACCGGCGACCCGCTCGACGGCACCGCCGCACCGGGCACGGCACCCCTCGCCGGGCCGGAAAGCGCCCAGGGCCGGTCCGCCGCCGACGCGCTGCGCTCCTGGGCGGTCGCCAACGGCTCCGACGAGGACGCCGCGTACGAGGAGACGCTGGCCCGCGAGAAACGGCGCAAGGCGCTGGCCAAGGCCGAGCGGCGGCGGGCCGCCCTGCGCGGCTTCGAGGTCCGCAAGTCGCTGGAGCCCGCCTACACCCAGCTCGCCCTCAACGGCGCCGACGGCCCGCTCGCCGACGAACGGGTGCGCCGGGCCGTGGCCCGCGCCGTCGACCGCGAGGAACTGGCCAAGGCGGTCCTGAAGCCGCTGGGCCTGCCCGCCGAGCCGCTCGGCAGCCACCTCGCGCTGGCCGGGCAGGACGCCTACGCCGACGGCAGCGGCGCGCTCGGCGAACCGGACGTCAAGGAGGCGCGGGCGCTGCTCGCGGACGCGGGGTGGGTGCCGGGCGGGCCGGTGGAGAAGCGGACGGGGAAGCAGCGGGACGGCGAGGAGGCGGCCGGCGCCGAGGAGAGTGCCGCGGACGGCGACGGGAGTACCGAGAGCGACTCCCCGGGCGGCGACGACGGCACGTACATCGTGGGGGAGGACGGCAAGGGCGAGGACGGCCACAGCGGGGAAAGCCGGGCCGACGGCGAGAAGAACGACGGCGAGAAGAACGACGGCGAGAAGAACGACGGCGAGAAGAACAAGGCCAACGGCAGCGCCCCCGGCGCCTACGCCCCCAAGGGCACCGCCGCCCCGGCCGGCGCGGCGGCGGCCCCGCTGGCCAGGAACGGCAAGCCGCTCACCCTGCGCTTCGTGCTCCCCTCCGGCCCCGGCTCCGGCACGCTGCGCACGGTCGCCGACCGGATCAGCGCCATGCTGGACCGGATCGGCGTCCGTACCGACATCACCAAGGTCTCCGACGAGAGCTACTTCCGCGACCACATCGCGAACGGGAACTACGACCTCGCCCTGTACTCCTGGCCCGGCACCGCGTTCCCGGCCACCGACGCCCGCCCCATCTACGCCAAGCCGGTCCCGGCCGCCGACGGCTCGCTCAACGTGGAGCAGAACTACACCCGGGTCGGCACCGACCATGTCGATCAACTGTTCGATCAGGCGATCGGCACCCTGGACGAGAAGGAGGCCCGCGCCCTGATCCGCAAGGCCGACTCCCGGATCTGGGCGACGGCCGGCTCGCTCCCCCTCTACCAGCGCCCGCAGCTCACCGCGGCCCGCAAGGACCTCGCCAACGCGGGCGCCTTCGGCTTCGGCACCCCGGTCTACGAGGACATGGGCTTCCTGAAGAAGGGCGCGCAGGGCGGCCAGCGGACGGCAAGCCCCTCCTCGTGACCGCCGTCCCCACAGGGTCGAACAAGGCCACTGCCGCCCGCCCCGTACCATGGAAGGGAAAAGGCCGAGGCGTCACCAGCCCGGCGAAGGCCAGCGCACAGTGACCTGGCCGTCCTCACCACTCCGGGAGTACGCCGCACCATGGCTGTGTCCGCAACGCGTCACGACATCCGCAACGTCGCCATCGTCGCCCACGTCGACCACGGCAAGACCACCATCGTCGACGGCATGCTCAAGCAGGCCGGCGCCTTCGCCGCGCACCAGCTCGAAGGCGTCGACGACCGCATGATGGACTCGAACGACCTGGAGCGTGAGAAGGGCATCACGATCCTGGCCAAGAACACGGCCGTGAAGTACCACCCGAAGGATGGCAGCGACGTCATCACCATCAACATCATCGACACCCCGGGCCACGCCGACTTCGGCGGCGAGGTCGAGCGCGGTCTGTCGATGGTGGACGGCGTGGTGCTGCTGGTGGACGCCTCCGAGGGCCCGCTGCCGCAGACCCGCTTCGTGCTGCGCAAGGCGCTCGCCCAGCGGCTGCCGATCATCCTCTGCATCAACAAGACGGACCGCCCCGACGCCCGTATCGACGAGGTGGTCAACGAGACCTACGACCTCTTCCTCGACCTGGACGCCGACGAGGAGCAGATCGAGTTCCCGATCGTCTACGCCTGCGGCCGGGACGGCGTCGCCTCGCTGACCAAGCCGGAGGACGGCACGGTCCCCACCGACTCCGACAGCCTGGAGCCGTTCTTCTCCACCATCCTCCAGCACATCCCGGCGCCCACCTACGAGGAGGACGCGCCGCTCCAGGCCCACGTCACCAACCTGGACGCCGACAACTTCCTCGGCCGCATCGCGCTGCTGCGCGTGCACAACGGCGAGCTGAAGAAGGGTCAGACGGTCGCCTGGCTCAAGCGCGACGGGTCCACGCAGAACGTGCGGATCTCCGAGCTGATGATGACCGAGGCGCTCACCCGCAAGCCCGCCGAGAAGGCCGGCCCCGGTGACATCTGCGCGGTCGCCGGCATCCCGGAGATCATGATCGGCGAGACCCTGGCCGACCCGGAGAACCCGGTCCCGCTGCCGCTGATCACGGTCGACGAGCCCGCCATCTCCATGACCATCGGCACCAACACCTCCCCGCTGGTCGGCCGCGGCGCCACCGGCAAGGGCGCCGACAACAAGGCGGTCGTCAAGGACCGTAAGGTCACCGCCCGCCAGGTCAAGGACCGCCTCGACCGCGAGCTGATCGGCAACGTCTCGCTCCGGGTCCTGGACACCGAGCGCCCCGACGCCTGGGAGGTGCAGGGCCGCGGTGAGCTGGCGCTGGCCATCCTGGTCGAGCAGATGCGCCGCGAGGGCTTCGAGCTGACCATCGGCAAGCCGCAGGTCGTCACCAAGCAGGTCGACGGCAAGACGTACGAGCCCGTCGAGCGCATGACGATCGACGTGCCCGAGGAGCACATGGGCGCGGTCACCCAGCTGATGGGCGTCCGCAAGGGCCGCATGGACAACATGTCCAACCACGGCTCGGGCTGGGTCCGCATGGAGTTCGTGGTCCCCTCCCGCGGTCTGATCGGATTCCGGACGGAGTTCCTCACCCAGACCCGCGGCACCGGCATCGCGCACTCCATCCACGAGGGCCACGAGCCCTGGTTCGGCACGCTCACCACGCGGAACAACGGCTCGCTGGTCGCCGACCGCTCCGGCGCCGTCACCGCGTTCGCGATGACGAACCTCCAGGAGCGCGGCGTGCTCTTCACCGACCCCGGCACCGAGGTGTACGAGGGCATGATCGTCGGCGAGAACTCCCGCGCCGACGACATGGACGTCAACATCACCAAGGAGAAGAAGCTCACCAACATGCGGTCGTCCTCGGCCGACTCGTTCGAGGCGATCGTCCCGCCGCGCAAGCTGTCGCTGGAACAGTCGCTGGAGTTCTGCCGCGACGACGAGTGCGTGGAGGTCACCCCGGAGGCGGTTCGCATCCGCAAGGTGAACCTGGACGCCCGCGAGCGCGCCCGCGCCGCGAGCCGCGCCAAGCACGGCTGACCCGTCCCGAACCGGAGCCCGGGCACCCCGCAGGGGGTGTCCGGGCTTTTTGCAACTCCCTTTTCCGACCCCGATGTTCGACATGCGGAGAGCGACGCCCGATAGCTATGTAACACGTCCGTTTCGCGGCCTTCTCGTCCCGAACAGTTTGTCCAGATTTTGGAAGATCTAGGCGTGAGCTGTGACTGAATTGAGATTTAAAGACGGTGGTCGGTCCTTCTGGTCATGGCAGATAGTTAGCCGCGTAGCGCTCGGGTCAATGGGTTCGCGCTGTGGGGACAGCGCCGACTCACGAGCACCAGGGGGCGTCTGAACTTCCGTCAGGGGTGTCGGAAGCAGGACGTGTGCCCCCTCCTGTCGGTGAACACGTGGAGTCATGAGGAGGAGCCCCATGCGCGAGGTCTTGCGCGGTGCCGGTGCCACGAGCACCAGGCGGGTCACACGGTCACAGTCACAGTCATGCGCCGCCGGCGGCGTCCGGTCGCGCGGCTACGCGCGTCCGGCTGCGCGTTTCTGACCTGACGCTTCTTCACGCGCCGTACCGCGACCAGGCATCGGTCATGCCGGTCGGCGGTCCGGCACACCCACACCTGTGAAATGGGCGAACTGTGACAAGTCCTATCGAGACCGAGGGTGGCGGCGGAACGCCGGCCGTCGTCGACGGCACGCCGGAGCCGGCCGGGAAACCGGGGCCCGAGCGGCTGGAGGGCCGCTCCCCGGGCCGGCTGATGTGGCTGCGCTTCAAGCGCGACCGGACCGGTGTCGTCTGCGCCTGGGTGGTGCTCGCCTACTTCGTGGTCGCCGCGCTGGCCCCGGTGATCGCCGCGCTCTACGGCAAGGACCCGTACACCCTGTACGGGCAGGACCCCGAGTACGTCGCCCAGAACCCGGTGCTCGACGACTTCGGGCTGCCGCTCGGCTACCTGGGCGGGGTCTCCGGGGAGCACTGGTTCGGCGTCGAGCCGCAGTTCGGCCGGGACGTGTTCACCATGCTGCTCTACGGCATGCGCACCTCGCTGTTCATGGCGCTGGGCGTGAGCACCCTGCTGATGACGACGGGTGTCGTACTCGGGCTGATCGGCGGCTACTTCGGCGGCCGGACCGACTACTTCATCGGCCGGGTCACCGACTTCTTCCTCTCCTTCCCGCAGCAGCTGTTCTTCATCGCCTTCATGCCGGTGGTGACCGCGTTCTTCGTCGACCCCCGGGACGAGACCCCCACCTACTTCCGGGCGTTGGCGATCCTCATCGTGCTGTGGCTGCTGGGCTGGATGGCGATGGCCCGCCTGGTGCGGTCCACGGTGCTGTCGTTGCGCGAGCGGGAGTTCGTCGAGGCGGCCAAGGTGGCCGGGGCCTCGCCCTGGCGGATCGTCCGCAAGGAGATCCTGCCGAACGTCGTCTCCCCGATCCTGGTGCAGTTCACCTACCAGCTGCCCAGCACCATCCTCACCATCGCCTTCCTCTCCTTCGCCGGCGTCGGCTTCGTCGAGCCGACCCCGGACTGGGGGCGGATGTTCGCCACCGGGGCCAAGGTCGCCGAGCAGGACCCGGCGTTCATGTTCTTCCCCGGGGTGGCGCTCGTGGTCTTCGTCCTGTGCTTCAACCTCCTCGGAGACGCCGTACGGGACGCGCTCGATCCCAAGTCAGGACGGTAGGAGGGGTCCATGGCCGAGGGGTCCATGGCCGAGGGGGCCATGGGTGGGGGGACTGCCGCCCTTTCGCCGGCTGGCCGGCCGCGCCAGGCAGTGCACAGCAGTGGTCAGTGGATATGGATTACCAACCCGACAGGCAGGTGCGTCACCACATGAACACGCTCAACTCTCGCAGCGCGCGGGCCGCGCTGGTCGCGCTGGCGGCCGGATCACTGGTCCTCACGGGATGCTCGGAGAACAAGGGCGGCGACTCCGGCAAGGACTCCAAGGAGGACCAGAAGGAGGCCGCGGCCCAGTCCAAGCCGGTCACCTACGGGGACGCCGCCGCCTCCACCGGTCCGGCCGCGGAGGTGACCGGCGCCAAGAGCGGCGGCACCATCCAGGTCTACCAGGAGCAGGGCCTGACCCATCTGGACCCGGGCCAGATCTACGTCTCCGACGCCGGCCAGGTCGCCAACCTGCTCTTTCGCGGCCTGACCAACTTCGAGGAGGACGGCAAGGGCAACGTCTCGGTCGTCGGCGACCTCGCCACCGACTCCGGGACGTCCTCCGACGGCGGCAAGACCTGGACGTTCACGCTGAAGGACGGCGTCAAGGACCAGAACGGCAACCCGATCACGTCCGCCGACATACGCCACACCGTCGAGCGCCAGTACGCGAAGTTCATCTTCGACGGCCCGACCTACCTCCAGACCTGGCTGAGCGGCGCCGACTACCGCAAGGCGCTGCCCGACGGCGGCTACGGGAGCAAGCACCTGCCGGCCTCGGTCCTGGACACCCCGGACGACAAGACGATCGTCTTCCACTTCGACACCGCCCGGCCCGACCTGCCGCAGACCCTGGCCATGCCGGGCTACACCGTGGTGCCGGAGGAGACCGACACCAAGGAGAAGTACGACAAGGCGCCCGTCTCCACCGGCCCGTACAAGATCGCGGAGTACAAGGTCGGCAAGTCCCTCAAGCTGGTCAAGAACGAGAACTGGGACCCGAAGACCGACTCCGTGCGCCACCAGTACGTCGACGGCTACGACTTCGACTTCGGCGTCACCGAGTCCACCCAGACCAAGCGGCTCATCGCCGACCAGGGCGACTCCAAGAACGCCATCCAGCTCACCGGCGCCGTGGAGTCCACCCAGGTCCAGGACGTGGTCGGCGACCCGGCCGTCAACAAGCGCACCATCAAGGGCTACCAGCCCTACGTCATGGTGCTCAGCTTCAACCTGGACCGGATCAAGAACAAGAAGGTCCGCGACGCCATCACCTACGCGGTCAACTCCAAGTCGCTGATCGCCGGCGAGGGCGGCGCGTACGGCGGCGACGTCGCGCCCAACCTGTTCGCGCCGACCCTGCCCGGCTACGAGGCGGACTACGACCCGTACGGCCGACTGAAGATGCCGTCCGGGAACATCGAGAAGGCCAAGGAACTCCTCAAGGACGTCCCCGCCGCCGAGAAGAAGATCGTGCACGCCTACCGCAACAGCGAGGCGGGCCAGAAGCACAAGGTCGCCATCGAGGACGCGCTGAGCAAGATCGGCCTCGAGGTCGTCTCCAAGGAGGTCGACGCGGCCAGCTTCTACGAGCAGGTCGGCAAGCTCGACAACCCGTACGACGTCTACATCACCGGCTGGGGCCAGGACTGGCCGTCGCCGGGCACCGTCGTCACGCCCGTCTACGACGGCGACCAGGTCGCCGACGGCGCGCCGAACTACTCGCACGTCGACGACCCCAAGGTCCAGGATCTGATCAACAAGGCGCTCACCCAGGAGCCCACCGAGGCGGCGGCGACCTGGAAGGAAGCGCACCACTACATCCTGGAGAAGATCAACCCGTCCGCCCCGCTGTGGTACACGAAGCAGTTCCAGCTCTACGGCTCGAACATCGGCGGCGCCCGCTACAGCACGGAGTCCAGCTACATCGACGTCAACCGGCTGTTCCTGAAGTCCTGACGCGGGGCGGTCGACCCGCGGGGGGGGGGGGGGGGGGGGGGGGGGGGGGGGGGGGGGGGGGGGG
>NZ_JBQOUX010000107.1:0-26693 GCF_052216785.1 Streptomyces sp. JW3
CCGCCGCCATCCGCATACCTCATGACGAGGATGTAGCACCGCCAACGCCCGCTGTCACCCCAACCTTTCAACCTCAGTCACAACAGCCAAAATAGGGTCATCAGCCCCAGGCAAGCGACCCCGACCCCACCCCATGCCACAACCCCCCGGGGGGTTAGGCGTGTACTCCGGGTCTTTCCGGCCCGAATTCCAGGTGGCGTATGCACCCACAAGACAAAATATCCCGACGGGCATGAAAAGCCCGCCCAAAAGAAAGTACAGAAGCCGCATCTTTCCTCCACCCGCCGACCTGCCGCGCTTCCCGATCAGGAAGCGCTTTTGCAGTGTCGCCCGTTCGACCGGTGTCAACGAGCCGACGACTTCGCCACTCCGTGCTGAATCACGCCTTCTCCTGCTCTACACACACCAAGGCACGCATGCCATTTACCGATACGAGTCGAAAGTCTCGCGCAATCCATCCTCCGTCCGGCAGCGCGCCTACCTCGGCGAGCAACCACATGAGAGCACCTGGGCCCTCCGCCCGTCGGAAGCCTTCCTATCCCTCGGCCAGGCGCGCGGCACTACCTGGCATCCCTGCTGCATCCCTGCTGCATCCCTGCTGCATCCCCTGCGGACGTTCCCGAACAGGCTTGCCTCTCGCGCCTTTTCGCAGTCCAGGACGCGCCTGTCCCGCACCGGAGGACGACCTCGCGGGGGTCAGCCCCGACGACTACGACGGGCAGGAAGGTCCCGGGCGGCGGGGGCCGGCAGGAACTGTCCGGCGACGCGCAGGAACATCTCCCGCTGCTCGGCCGGGATACCGAGGGCCGTGGCGGCCTCCTCCAGGGTGAGCCGTTCACCGCCGGGCCGGTCGGCGCCGTCCTGGGACGACGACGGCAGCGGCAGGTCCTCCTCGCTGAGCCGCCCGGAGCGGATCAGCATCTCCCGAACCGGGATGTCGAGTACGTGCGCCAGTCGCCGCATGGTCTCCAGGTCAGGCATGCTCTGCCGCTGGAGCAGCCGGGTGATGGCGGCGCGGTGCACCCCCGCCTCGTCGGCCAGGCGTGACTTGCCGCCGCCACGCGGACTGTCGATGTCGTAGCCCCGTCGGCGGATCACCTCTTCGATCCAGACCGTGAACGTTTCCAGTTCGCTGACTGTCACGGATGCTCGCCTCCCTCCAAAGCGGGCACCAGGTTATCGCGCTTGCGCGCACGGAATATCAAATTTTACGCGCGCAATGTGGAGATTCAGTCGAGGAGGTGCTGTATCCGGCCCACCTTCCCGCCCGCACACCACCCTCCGTGCCCACATGGAGCCGCACCGTCAATTTTTCGTTGCGGGCTCGCACGCAATCTGTCAGTGTGCGTGCGGCGACAGTCCCTCCCTCCTCTCTCGCCGCCCGTCGCTCCAGTTCCTCGTGTTCCTCGTGTTCCTCGTGTTCCTCGGAGACTTCATGGACCTCGCCCCCAACACCACCCCCGGCCACGCCTGGACCGCGTCGGCCGCCTGCGTCGGTCTGCCGCCCGAGGCGGTCTTCGCCCGCCGCCCCGCCCAGGCCGCCCCGGCCCTCGCCGCCTGCGCCCGGTGCCCGGTCGTCCAGCTCTGCGAGCAGACGGTGGCCCCGGCCGACACCTGGTTCGACGGCGTGTGCGCGGGCCGGCTGTGGCACAACGGCCGGCCGGTCGCCCTGGACCGGGGCCGACGGCGTCGTACGGCGGCGGCCTGAAAGCCGCTCACCCGACGCCCGTAATCCGCACCTCCCGCACGAGAAGGGCCACGCCATGACCGAGCACCCGTCCACCGGCACCATCACCACCCCGCAGGGAACCCCCCTTCCGCAGGCCCCGCCGACCCCCGACGACGGCACCGGACCCGCCCGAGACGCAGCCCTGTGGGCGACAGCGCTGCTGCGCCAGCTTCCGGACCTGCTGGAGGAGTTGGCTCCATCGGCCGGAGCCCGCAGCACCGCCGCCCGGCACGCCCCCGGCCCCGCCGAACGCGCCGCCCTGGCCGCCCGGCTCCGCGAGGAACGGGACGAGGCACTGCGCAACGAGCAGCAGCACGGACTCGCCGTCCCCGGCCACAGCGCCGCACCCGTAAGACTCCACGTGTCGGACGCGCTGCGCGACATCACGGACGGCGTGGTGGAGCTGGAGGAGGCGCTGTACGACCGCCTCGGCCTGGGCCGTCCCCGTCGCGCCGCGCTCCCGGAACGGCTGACCCGGGTCGGCGAACTGCTCGGCAGGACGGCCGCCGACCCGCTGCTCGCCCGGCACGCGCGCGACGAGCTGCGCCGGATGGCCCGCCGCTGCGCCCGCGCCCTGGGCGAGACCGAGACGATGGTCCGGCTGCCCGGCCGCTGCCCATGGTGCGACTCGGTCTCCCTGCGCGCCTTCCCGGACCGGGACGCGGTGCTGTGCGTCAACCCCGGCTGCCGGTGCGGGAGCCCGGACTGCGACTGCGCCACCGACCCGGCCTTCCGCCACCTGTGGGAACGGGACGCGTGGGAGGCGCTGGCGGGCAACCGGGCGGCAGGTGAGCCCCGATGACGCCCCGCCCGTACGCCGCCGGCGCCACGCTGGTGACCGGCGCACTCGCCGCCCAGGAGACCGGGGTTGCCCCGGCGACGATCCGCAAGTGGGTCCAGCTCGGCCACCTGAGCCCGGCCGACCGCCAGGGCCGTACCCACCTCTACCGCCTGGAGGACGTCTTCTCCGCCGAACGCACCACCAGGCGCCGCCCGCCCGGCGCCCGCGCCGACTGACACCGGCGCGCCCACGACACCACACGCTCCCCACCACCGGTCCCGTCACCACACGAAGCGCACCACCGGTCCCGACACCACACGGAGCACACTTCGCAGCACCAGCGACGGCACCATGACCGCTTCGCCCTAAGGCTGTTGGCCCCTCAGGCAGACCGGCGCCGTGGCTGCGGATCGGCGAAAGCTCCGGTCGGCACCGAACAGAGGTGCCAGGGGAGGGGAACCATGGAACACGGAAGTCACGCCGTACGACTGAGACGAGCGAGCTGGTGGTGCCGCGTCACCGGAACCGCAGCGCTGGCCGGCGGCACCGTCACCACACTGGAACTGCTCTTCCCGACACCGGAAGCCGCGGCCCTGCATGACTAGCCTGGCTCTGGTCGCCGCTGTCACGGGCGTCCGTGGTCTGTACGGATTCACCGCGCGTCTCGCCGGCCGGCCGGGCCCGGGCTGGCAGACCTCGTCGTCCGTCCACGCGTAGCGGCCACGGTCTCGCGCGGGGCGGATCGCCGCCCTGGCAGACGCCGCCCGCGCAACCGAACGGACGTCCGACCCCGGGAACGCCACCTTCCGCGCCGCCACGGACGAGTCGTCCGGCACTGATCCCGCCGTCCTCACCGCGAGGCCCCCGGTTCCCTCTCGTCGGGAACCGGGGGCCTCGTCGTCCATGGGACGCCGACGGACGGCCGTCGGGGACCGGTGCGGCACGGAGCCGAAGGGCCCGTGGGGAACCGGCGCGCGGCGGTCACTCCGTGTGAGAGCGCTACGTGTCCCCGGCAGCCGGAGACCGTCCGCCGGGGACCTGGATCAGCGGGGTCCGGGGGTTCTGGGGACGGACGACCGGGCGGCCACGGCCTCCTGCCACCCCAGCGAGAACCCGCGTACTTCGGCGTCGTCGGCGATCCGCGCCCCGACCTCGCCCACTACGGCGGCCAGAGTGCGCCCGACCTCCCCGGTGTACCGGCCGGCCTGCGCGGATGCCACCGCCACCGCGACCGCGGCGGCCGTCACATCGGCCAGGCGCTCCCGCGGCCCGCCGGTCACCACGACCGCTCACCGCCGGCAACCGGCCCCCGCCCGCTCATCGTCGTCAATGACCTCACCGTCCTGTTCGAATTTACGTTCGAATTGATCCTCAGAGTAACGCAGAGTCGGCCCGAACGCCCGGCATATGACACGCTGTTGCGATCTTCCGTCGCCGCACTGACAGCGGCGACCAGAGTTGGTTGCGCGCGCGCAACCGATGGACACGACAGCGGCAGTCGACGGCCCACATCCTGGCCAACGCCACCCGCGCGACCCTGCTCGCCGCGACCGGCACCGTCTTCGGCACGTCGTTCGTCAGCGACGTCACCGAGGAGGACGGCCCGCGCTGGCTGCCCGACTACATCTACGCGGGCGCCAACCGGTACGTCTGCATCCTGCGGTTCACGGTCCGTACAGACTGAGCGGCACGACCGCTCCGTCCCTCCCCCACCCCGGCGTCGCTCACCCGACGCCGCACCAGACAAGGCCCCGCCACCTTCCCGGCGGGGCCTTCGCCGTTCCCGCCCCGGGGACGGCGGCCCCCGCTCTCGCCGGGGCACCCCTCCAAGAAAGGAAAGCCACCTCCATGGCTGGTAACAACTCCTCCGAGATCCGTATCGCCGGCACGGGCCGCATCCTCGTCGGCAAGGTCGGCGCGGCCGCGCCCACCCAGTTCTCCGCCGATCCGTCGGCCGACTGGGACAGCGACGTCTGGCGGGACCTCGGCTACACCTCCACCGACGGCGTGACCTTCAGCAAGAAGGACAAGCTGGACCCGGTGGAGACCTGGCAGGCGGTCAGCCCGGCCCGGTTCGTCTACTCGGACCGCGACCTGACCCTGAAGTTCGCCATGCTCCAGTTCAACGAGGACACGCTGCCGTTCTTCATGGGCGGCGACACGGTGTCCCAGGTGACCGGCGACACCGCCGGCGTCTTCTCCTACAACGTGCCGGACGGCCCGCAGTACGACGAGCGCGCCCTCGGCCTGGAGTTCAACGACGGCTCCGACATCATCTACCGGTTCGTCATCCCGCGCGGCCAGGTCACCGCCTCGGACGACATCAAGCTGGCCCGCAAGGCCGCCGCGACCCTGGGCGTCACCTTCACGGCCCTGTCCTCGGGCGAGACCCAGCCGCTGGCGACCTTCGTGATGAAGGACCCCTCCTACGCCACGACGGCGTAACCCGCCGCCCCGGCCCACCGGGGCGAGCACATCGGGGCGCCGGCGCCGTGCGTGCACCGGCACCCCGAAGCACCTGACGCACGACCGCGCCAGCACCACCGCCGCGCCCAGCAATCGGGTGGGCGCGGCCCCTTCGGCGCCTTTCGCACTCCACTCCACTCCACTCCTTCCGAAACGGAGACCTCATGGCCACCTTCGACGTGAACGCCGCCCGCGCCCAGCGCATGGAGGCACTGGGCCGCACCTGGTCGTTCGAGATCGACGGCGAGACCTTCCAGCTTCCCACCGAACTGACCCGGACCACCGCCCGGGCGCTGCGCGGCCTGGACGACAACGACGTCGACGGCCTGCTCGAACTCCTCCTCGGCAAGGCGCAGTTCACCCGCTTCGCACGGCTCGACGTGACCATGCAGGACATCGCCGCGATCCTGGAGGCCTACGGCAAGAAGACCGGGCTCGGCCTGGGGGAAGACTGAGCCTCGTCGCGTTCGCGGACGAACACGCCGAGGCCCTCGAAGCCGACCTGCTCCGGCACTACGGGGTGGATCTGCTCGACTGGCACCGCGGCCGGCTCTCCTCCCGCCGGCTCGCGATCCTGATCAAACACCTGCCGCGGGACAGCGCCACGATCCGCGAAACGGACGGCGAGGCCGCCGACTGGAGCGTCACCGACTACCTCCTGGCAGCGGCGGTCGACCACCTCGCGGCGGCCAACTGGATGTTCTCGGTGGTCAACGGCGACGGAGAGTCCGACCAACCGGAGCCCCCGGTCCCGGTGCCCCGCCCGGGTAGCGGCGAGAACAACACGGAGGACCACAACAGTTCGGTCGAGAGCACCCCATCGGCCCACCCGACCCCGTCAGAACTGATCCAGTTCTTCAACTGACGGAATCTCGGCGCCGCTCCCTTCCTCCGGGGGACGGCCGCCGGGAATCGACTCAGCCTGCCTCAGCAACGATCCGCACGACGAATGTCGCGACAGCTATCACCGACAGAAGAATTAGGTACAGCCGCAGACGCTCCGGGTTCTTGGTCATGGCGGAAACGAGTCGAGCACGCTTCGGATTTTCCGGGTCGTACATGATCGCCGCAGAACCGCCGGGCTGCGTCGTCGTGTTGTCCCAGAGGGTGAACTCTTCACCCTCATCCGTTCGATGGTAGCCATAACAGACTTTGACCTGCCCGTCCTGCGGAACGGACGTCTGAATGACCCATCCCGTGACGCGTTTCCCGTGCTTTCGTAGTGGCCGTTGCAGCAGGAATGGAATTCCCAGGTAGAGCAGTGCTAGAACCGCCACAACGAAAATGAATTCACAGAGTGCGACCATCACAGTCACCCCGTTCCCTTTAGGAGCGATCATCGCATGCGCGTGCGCCTCACAGCAAGACTCGAAGGCTGCCGCGGAGAGATCCGACCGCGACGCCACCTGGAACAATGCACGCAAAAACCCTGGAAGGTGCCTCCATGGCCGTTACGAATGACGACCTCCTTGCCAAAGATGGCGAGATTCTCCGCGCGGTGGAGTCCGTACGGGCTTCGATCCCCGGGACGGGCAGCGACCGACTGACAACCGAAACTTTCCTGACCGCACAGATCGCGGAGCTGAAGAAATCGGCGGGCGCCACGGGTACGAAAACGCCAGCAGCGGCTACGCAGCAGAAAGAACCGGGTGTCGTCGAGACCCTGGCCCAAACGTTTTTCGGCAAAGAACTTATCGATTCAGTGAAGGGGATGTTCACCTCTTCGATAACCCTCAAGTCCACAGTGGTTTTGGGTATCGCCCTGACGACGGCGCTCGGCCTTCAGCTGTTTTCTCTCAGCGGCCTCATCAAAGACGTACTGGCGAGCAAGAACAAGGAAATAGTCACTAAATTCGGGATTCCGCGCGTCAAGGACACGACCCCTGAACCTGATCCGCACGGCCCGAACTTGCCGAACATGCTGGACCTGGCCAGTGCGCTTCACAAAGTCGACACGTCAGTCAAGACTCTCGATACATCTGTCGGCGGACTCCACCGAAAAGTCGACAGCCTTCTGGCTCAGCTCAGTTGAGTTAGATGGAACGAAACGATCGGAAGCAGCATGGCTCTCACCGCCACACTCAAAAAAGCTTCAGGAAGCCTCCACACGTTCAAATCCAACCTCGAACAGGCCGGCCGTGCCGCTACCGGGCTGAAGCAGAGCACACAGACCAGCAATAGCGCTATCACCAGTATCAAGACCTCTTCCCAACAGTCGGCCAAGAAGTTGAAATCACTCCAAACCGCCGCCGACAAGACAAAGAAGTCTTTCACCAAGGCCGGCAAGTCCGGCCAGACCGGCGGGACCGCCATCGGCAAGTTCCAGTCGGGCGCCGCCAAGGCCGACAACAGCAGCAGTCTTCAGGACACGGCCTCCGCCCTGCTGTTCCTGTCCAAGGCGCGGGGATGAACGAGGCTTCCCGTCCACCCGGGCCGGTCGGTGTCCGGGCCGCCACTTCGCTGAATGCCTTCCGCACGTCGGCCACCCAGGCGGGCAGCGCCGTCCAGGCCCTCCTGCACGGCGTCGGAACCGCGCAGAAGCCGGTCAGTCGGATCCCGGCGCTGACGACCGCCGTGAAACCGGCCATCCAGCAACTGCGTACGGCGTCGGCACGGGCCGGCACCTCGATCCGCGAAACCGCCACCTCCGCCACCACCGCCGCCACCCGCCTCCGCACCGGCGCCACCAAGATCCGCGGCCCGCTCGCCGTGCTCGGTACGCTCGCCGCCGCCTCCGGGGCGTTCGGGTCCCTGACCGACCTGTTCGGCAAGTACACGCCCACGATCACCAAGCTGATGACCGCCTTCGGTGTCGCCATGACCGTCGGCTCCATCGTGATGACCGCCATCAACACCGCCATGAAGGCGAACCCGCTCGGTCTGATCCTCGCCGTCGTCACCCCGCTGGTCGTCTACCTCATCGACTACGCGGCCAACTCCGCCACCGGCCAGAAGATCATCCAGCAGGTCTTCCAGTCCGTCCTGGCCGGCTTCCAGGCCGTCTGGGCGTTCATGGCACCGGTCATCCAGGGCTGGGCCACGGCCATCTCCGAGGTCTTCGACGGCATCCAGAAGACCGTCGGCTCCGTACTGAAGTCCATCGGGTCCGCCATCAGCTCCGGGTTCACCAGCGCCCGCGGCGCGATCTCGACCGCCACCCACGCCGTCACCTCGCTCGTCAAGGGCGCCTGGAACGGCTTCAAGGGCGTCCTCCAGCCCACCATGAACTGGCTGACCAAGACGCTCCCCTCCGCCTTCACCCGGGTCCGCGACGCCATGCAGAAGTCGCTGCACGGCATGGGCTCGTTCCTGTCCACCGGCATCCAGACCATCGCCGGGGTCATCACCGGCCCCGTGAAGGGCCTCATCGCCTTCGCCAACTGGGTCATCGACGGCCTCAACCACCTCAGCTTCAACTTCTTCGGCAGAAAGTTCGGCGTCCACCTGTCGAAGATCCCGCAGCTCGCCGAGGGCGGTGTCGTCCTGCGAAATCGCCGCGCATCCTGACGGGGTGTCCGGGATGAAGACGTTCAAGGGAACAATCTCCACGATCGCCGACAAGGTGCTGGATTCGATGAACGAATGGCGTACCCGCCCCATCGACGCGGTCTACCCGGTCGACTTCGTCGACGCCATCCACGTCGAAATCAGGGACAAGGTCGGCGTCAGTCGCGGAACTCGCGGCGGTTTACGGCTCCGATGAAGTCCCGCCAGCCGTCGCGGCCGAACAGGAGCACCGGACCGTTGAGGACCTTGCTGTCGCGGGTGGCTATCGTGTTGGGCAGAGTGGCGACCGCTATGCACTGCCCCTCGCCGCTGCTGTAGCTGCTGGTGACCCAGTGGACAGTGGTGAGGTCGGGGGCGTTCATGCTGTCTCCAGTTCTTGCGTCAGTTCGGCCGCCGCCTTGCCGATCAGGGCGAGCGAATCGTCGGGGCTGAGGGCTTGCGCCCGTAGGTTGTCGAAAGTCGCGGCGTAGCGGGCGATGTCCGCGTCCGACTCAAGGAAGCTGTCGTTGGCCATCGAGTCGATGTATACGATCTCGCCGTCCTCGGGGTCCGCGAAGGAGAGCTGGGCGAAGCCGCCGGGCATTCCCTGGTGCGCACCGGACGTGTAGGGAACGACCTGCACGCTGACATGTGGCAGGTCCGCCAGTTCTTGTAGCCGCCGGAGTTGATCGGCCATGACAGCCGGTCCGCCGACCTGTCGCCGCAGCGCGGCCTCGTCCATGATCGCCGCGAGTTGCAACGGTTGCTCTTTGGAGAGGACGGCTTGGCGCTCCATGCGGGCCCTCACCCGTTGTTCGAGGTCGTCCGGTGAGGCATCGGGCAGGTGCCCCTTGATGACGGCACGGGCGTAGTCCTCGGTCTGCATGAGGCCGGGGACGTAGAGCGCCTCCCAGTTGCGGACGGTCTTCGCCTCCGCTTCGAACTGGATGTAGGTGTTGTACTCGTCGCGCAGCGCGTCGTGGTACGGCCGCAGCCAGCCCTGGGTGTCGGCTCCCTCGTGCAGCGCTGTGATCCGGGCGCGCTGGCTGTCGCTGACCTCGTAGAGGTCGAGCAGCGTCATCAGGGTGCGCATCTGAGGCCGGCCTTCCGGCTTTTCGATGCGGTACAGCGTGGCGGGGCTGATGCGCGTCTGCGCGGTCACGTCGTCCTGGCTGAGCCCGGCGGCTTTCCGAGCCCGTTTGAGTTCGGACGCCAGGCGGCGGAGGCGCACCGTTGGTGGCCTTGCGGGCACGCTCACTTCCCTTCTCGTTGCATGAGCGGTCACGGCCGAGTGTCGCCCATCCGCAGCCTGCTCGCCAAGCCGGTTCGCAAATGAAGGGACTTCATTTGAATGGCTTGCATCAGCTCACGCAGAGAGGCCATGCTGAGTCCCGGCACAGCAACCCACCGTGACAGTTGCGTAGCCGTGAGTTGGTCGCGCCTGTGAGGGGCGGAGCTTACGGGGTGCATGCACGGGTTTCTGCACTTCCGCCGTGTGTGCCGAAGCGGGCGGACCGCGCACCTTCGGGGCGCCGCCTGATCGACTGGGAGGACCGACCTTTGACCTTCGTGACGTATGTCCTTGATCGTCTGCTGCCCGGCACCGGCCGCCGCAGACTCCCCGTTGGTTCGCGACACTGGAAGGGGACTGTGGCATGAACGGTGTGACGTACTGGTTCCGGCACACGGCCGAGCCCAGGGCGGTGCCGTTGGGCCGGCGGTTCGCGTCGAACGTCCTCAGGGACTGGGGACTTGAGCACATGTGCGAGCCCGTGACCCTGATCGCCTCCGAGCTGTTGACCAACGCCGTGGAAGCCACCGGCACCACGAAGGCAGCGCCGAGTCGTGACGAGCGCGAGACGCTGCCGCTGGTCGCGGTGCGGCTGCGTGTGTCCAGCCGGGCGCTGACGGTCGAGGTCTGGGACACCAGCCAGGCGCTACCCCGGATGCGAACGTCCGACGCGGACGCCGAGAACGGCCGGGGCCTGCCGATAGTGACACTGTTGTGCAAGCGCTGGGACTCCTACCGTCATCCATCGGGCGGCAAGGTCGTCCACGCGGTGCTGCCCCTCGCGCTACCGCCGGTGGCGCTCACGGAAGCACCCCCGGAGCCGTCTTCCGTTGCCGGGGGCCGTATCGGAGCCGGAGGCATTGCCGAGCCGGACCCGCAAACCGTGCGGGGAGCCGAAGGACCGGCCCGACGTCGCGCTGCTGACCCGCCTTGAACACCTGTTGAAACGCAAGCCGCCCCGACTCGTAGCCCACGGCTTCTGACAGTCCCGTGCTGCCCCGGAGGCGCGTGGTCCGGTTCCACGCGCCTGTTCCCTTGGGGGGGCGTCTTCCGATGTTCTGGTTCTGGTGCGCGAGGGTGTCTCCGGGCATGACACGTCGAAGTTGGCGGTCGCCAGGATCAGATGTCGTCCCGCCGCGGTTCGTTCGCGTACGCCGAGCCAGCAGGGTCCGGGCGAGCGGATCGTCGGTGGCGGTGGCGGTGGCGGTGGCGGTGGCGCCCTCAGCCTGCAGAGCGTCCACGAGTCGCCCGATCGGGAGCCCGCCGAGTTCGGCCAACTCGTGGCGCAACGGCAGCGCCTACCATGCCGAACAGGACAGGCACCGGCCGCCAGCTGCGGTACGGATGCCGGGAACCTGCTCCAGGGCCGCTCACATCCGCGCCGCGACGGCCGCCTGCCCGGTCAGGTAGCCCTCCAGTCGGAGCAGTTGGGCGTGGGCGAGTAGGCCGGCGAGCGGGTGGATTCGCGGGTCTTCGAGGCCAGTGCGGGTCGCTGTCGGCGTTCGGATGGCGACCGCCTCACCAAGTGCCGCTCGGCCAGGACGTTCCGTCCGCCGACGACACCGCCGTGACTCCGTCGCCTGCGCGAGCCCCCAGACCTCCCACGCAACCTCCCCACCACTCGCTCGCCAGCACGTAATTACGCGTGCGCAAGCACGCTAAACCTCGGGTCACCCCCGATCGAGAGCGAGACCGAGATGAACTCCCCCGAGCTGGGCGCTTCCGCCGCATGGGTCGAGGGCCTGATGCGCGACCGCGGCTACGACATCGACAGCCCGCGCGGCGGCGGCAAGTCCCACGTAGCCGACGAAGCCGGGGTGCATCGCGCCGCCGCCACCCGGCTGCTCCAGTGACAGAGCATGCCCGACCTGGAGACGACCCGGCGGATCGCGCGGGTCCTGGGTGTTCCGGTCCGCGACATGCTGATCCGCTCAGGGCGCCTGACTGCGGAGGAACTGGCCGTTCCGCGCAGCGATACGACCTCCGTCCTCACCGTCACGGACACCACTTCCCGACCGACGCTGGAGGAGGTCGCCGACCTGATGGGCGTACCCGCGGACCGGCGGGAGATGTTCGTACGGGTGGTGGAGCAGTTCCTTCCGGCGGAGAGCCGGGACCAGGACGCGCGCCGGCCGGACGCGAGCGGTGGCCGGCTGGAGGAGGCCGTGGTGACGGCGTCCGGGCGCGGTCGCGGCGGCAGGCGCGGAGACTCGGCCCCCGGGGCCCGAGAAGCCAGTACGGCCAACGAGGCGGCACTCCTCTCCGGCCGACTCCGAACCCCCCTCCCCCTCGCACAGGCGCCCACAGAACCGTGGAGCGCCTTTTCCCTTCGGCCCGTTGGGCCACACGTCATCCAGGTACTTGCTCCCCCAACCCTTAGTTGCGCGTGCGCACGCCCCGTGTCACAGTTGGTGCAGCGGCAGAGCTGTGCCCGCAGGGTCGGGCAGCAGCGATCCCGCCGCCCCGCCGGGCTGTAGCGCCGCGCACCTCCCCGCCAAGCCGCGCGGCGCTCGCCCGGCGCCTCCCGCGGGCCCTGACCCGCAGCCCGCAGACTGCAACCCGCCCCGGCGCCCCGTGCGCCCCGCCGCCCCGAGGTGAACCAGGCATGACCACACCCGTCCCGCCCCCGAGCGCCTTCATCGAAGTCGAAAGGCTGGTCGTCGAGATCCTGGAGGACGACCCGGGCCTGGCCACCGCGCTCGTCGCGGTCGAGCCGCCCGCCGACTTCGACGGCACCGCCGCCGCCGTGCTGGTCAACCGGCGCGGCGGCGCCTGGGTCGGTGAACTGCACGTCGACGAGCCGCTGATCGAGCTGGAGGTGTACGGGCCGGACAAGGCCACCGCGCACACCCTGGCCAACACCGGCCGGCGCGCGCTGCTCGCTGCGGCGGGCCGCACTTTCGGCACGAACGTCATCACCGACGTCGTCGAACAGGACGGCCCGCGCTGGATGCCCGACTACCTGTACGCCGCGGCCAACCGCTACGTGTGCGTGATCAAGGTCGCGGTCGACATCTACTGACCGCCCCCGCGCCCCCGCACCGAGGGGCGCCCACAAGCCCGAAGGCCCCGTCACCCGGCGGGGCCTTCGTCGTGCCCGGACGCCGTCCCAAGCATCCGGACACACCCCCGTATCACCTTTCACCTCTCAACAAGGAGACCGAGCATGGCAGGCACCAACACCTCCGAGATCCGTATCGCCGGCGCCGGGCGCCTCTTCATCGCCCCCGCCGGGACGGCCGTCCCGGAGACGTTCACCGACACCGACTCCGCCGACGACTGGGGCACCACCTGGAAGGACCTCGGCTACACCTCCGGCGACGGCGTCACCTTCAGCAAGAAGGACAAGCTGGAGCCGGTGGACGTCTGGCAGGTCGTCAGCCCGGTGCACTTCGTCTACTCCGACCGGGACCTGACGCTGAAGTTCTCGCTGATGCAGTTCAACGAGGAGACGCTGCCGTTCTTCATGGGCGGCGGCGCCGTCGCCGACGCGGGCGCCACCTCCTCGGGCGTCTACAAGTACGACGTCGCGGACCGCCCGTACGCCGACCCGCACGCCCTCGGCCTGGAGTTCACCGACCGGGCGGGCAGCACCGCGGTGACGTACCGGTTCGGCATCCCGCGCGGCCAGGTCACCGCGGCCGACGACATCAAGCTGGCCCGCAAGGCCCCGGCCCAGCTCGGCATCACCTTCACCGCCATGGCCACGCCGGACGGCTCGCCGCTGGCCAGCTTCGTGATGAAGGACAGCGCGTACGCCGCGGCCTGATCCACCGACGGGCGGGGCGGCCGAACCCCGCCCCGCCCGTCTCCCTCCCCCTTCCCCCTTCTCCACCTCACACACGAAGGAGCATCCGTGTCCCGTTTCGACGTCAACGCGGCCCGCGCCCAGCGCCTCGAAGCCCTCGGCCGTACCTGGTCGTTCGAGCTCGACGGCGAGAGCTTCACCCTGCCCACGGAACTGTCCCGCGCGACCGCGAAGGCGCTGCGCAAGCTCGACGACAACGACGTGGACGGGCTGCTCCGCCTGCTCATGGGCGAGCAGCAGTTCGCCCGCTTCGAGCAGTACGAGGTCACCATGCAGGACATCGCCGCCATCCTGGAGGCCTACGGCAAGGAGACCGGGCTCGGCCTGGGGGAAGGCTGAGCCTCGTCGGGTTCGTAGACGAACACGCCGAGGCACTGGAGTCCGATCTGCTCCGGCACTACGGAGTGGATCTGCTCGACTGGCACCGCGAACGCCTCTCCAGCCGGCGGCTCGCGGTGCTCATCAAGCACCTGCCGCGGGACAGCGCCGTCAACCGCGACCTGCACGGCGAGGCCGCCGACTGGTCGGTGACGGACCACCTGCTGGCCGCCGCCGTTGACCATCTCGCGGCGGCCAACTGGATGTTCGCCTCCGTCAACTCGGAGGAGGGGGACCAGCCGGAGCCACCGGCGCCGGTACCGCGCCCGGGGGACGGGGCGGAGGCGGACGACGCGGAGCCGGTGGCCCCGGGCGGGACCGGAGGCGGTTACCCGGACCGGACCGCCGGCTCAGCCGCAGAGACACCCACGGCGGCCCCGACTGCGAACGGGTCCGGTCCCCAGCGTCCGTCCCCGGTCGAGCTGGCCCGGTTCTTCGCCTGAACCGGGTCCGCGCTAAGCGGCGTCCGACGATGACCCGTCACCGCATCTGGAACGTCCGTACGACTCTCCCTGCCCACCGCCCGGCAGCCTCTGTGCCGCCGGGCGGTCCAGCGGCCCCCAGCCGCCCGGATCGACCGGAATGCACACAGACATGGCGACTGGCACGAGCAACTCCCCGCAGCAAGCGGTCGACACCTACGCCCGTCTCGCCCACCTCCTGCGCACCCCGGCCTCTGACAGCGTGGCCCTGCTCGACCGGGTGTACGAGGAACTGCTCGTCCGGGAGTCACGCGCCTACGCGGCGGGGTGGTCGGACGCACTGTCGGAAGCCCGGCGCGCCGCCTTCCGCTGACCCCCACCACCTCGCCTCACCCCTCCCCTCACACCTCGACGCCCGGGCTCGGCCTGCCGACCGTGCGGCCGGCAGCCTCCCGTCCGCACACCGAAGCCCTCTCGAAGCGACACGCCCCGCGCCCCGCCGCTGCCATACCGGCGACGATGTCAAGTGTCACGAGCTTCGGCCTCGGCGCACCTTTGGAATCCCTGCGCACCGAATCCCACATCGCGGAAGTGAAGAAAATGAACACTCACGCGAGCACAATCACAACAACCAGAACAAGGTCATCAGCCCCAGACTGACGACCCCGACTCCACCCCAAGTCGCGACTCCTCCTGGATTGGGAAGGTAGTCCGGATCTTTCCTGCCTAAATTCCACGTAGCGAAAGCTCCCACGAGACTAAATCCCAATGAGCATAAAAGCCCCCCCAAGAAAAAGTACAGAATCCGCACATTTCCCCCACTCGCCAATCCTTGATGCGAAGGTTACTCAGGCAACATAGACACAGCAGCGGGGAAAGCGATCAAGGACCCGGCCGGCCGAGGCCGAATGAAAGCCGTGCTCCCTTTTCGGCTACCGCTTCGCCAGTCCCTCGTTCCGCGCGCCGTACACGAGAGACACTGCCTCCCCAAGTTGAGAGCCGGTTCCCAGGATTCCACCGCGGCTCACGGCTATCGGGCTGCAGTCGACGAGGCAACAGAAGGCTGCCTGTCCGAGCCAACGACGAGAATATTTACAGGCAGAGAATAATCACTCTCGGAATGGTCACCATCTCCCTCCTCCTCAGCCAGACACCTCGACCCTGCCCTGGCGCTCGCTCCGCGTATCCGGAGCGAGCGTCGGAGCCGGGCCGCACGGCCGGGGAGCGTACGGAAGCAACGGCGACCCGCTTCTCCTGGGCGTTGCGGACCAACCGGCGCTGTTGGCGCCCGTCTTGCGGCGGTTCGGCTCGGCGCGGTCGCTCACCTCGTCGACACCCGCAGCACCAACGGCCCAGCGGTCAGACCGGACAGCAGAAAGGCGGACTGACGCCTGACACGAGCATCTCCCCAAACGAGCCGATCGACTCCTACGCCCGCTTCGCCCACCTCCTGCACACCCTGGCCGCTGCCGACGAGGCCCTCTTCGGCCGGGTCTACGAGGAACTGCTCACCCTGGAGTCGCACGCCTACGCGGCGGGCTGGACGGACGCGCTGACGGCAACCCGACAGACCGGCCATCCGTGCGTCTTACGCACAGTCATCTTGAGGTGACAGAACTTGCAGGGAAAGCCCAACGAAGGCCGAACCGGCGACACCGTCGAACGCTACGAGTTTCAACCTCGGCACGCCACTCGAATTCCGCCGGCCTGAGTCCGGATAGCGAAAGCGCAAAAAAGAAAACACAGGCGATCAGCAAAACTGAAAGTTCCGGCGAGCACGTCAGACTAGCGCATCGATGAGGCAGAGCACCACCCCCGCAAAGATCAGGATCAGGCCGCCGGCACCGAGCAGGAGAACACTCCCCCACTCATACTCGTAGTCCAATTCCGCCCGCACTCCCACCTTCGCCCGCTTCGGCTTCCGGCTGTCGTACACAACCGGCACGACCGTGCCCTCAGGACCCGGCAATGCTTGCATGTACTCATGGAACCGGGCTCTCGGCTGCCCCTCCGGAAGGCAGATGTCGAGAAATACTCGATGGGAATTGGTCACGTACTCATGGAAGGCGTATACCGCCTGTCCGTCCACGCCGTGATGTTTCAATGCCTGCAGTCGACGATGCTCCAAGAAGTTGCCCGACTGAGCGAATACAGAAAGCAATCCAAGACATATGAGAACCGCCCCCACAAAAACCACAATTCACCCTTTCTACCTATACCTCAATAGAGAGATAACACAACTGGTCGAACCTAGCACCCAACCACCACGGAGGCAACACTCCCATCGGAGGGTATGGAGTCGAAATGGGCAGTAACTCGGATGCGGACATCCTCGAGAAAATAGCAGAAATCAAGACTGCTATCAGTGCAGTGAGTACCACTCTGAACTCACATGTCGATCCCAAGAACAATGTGACCAACGCTGAACTCACAACCGCTAAAGATGAGCTTAAGGAGGCGATCAAGCAAGGCAAGGATGAGCAGAAAAACATATGGGAAGCGCTCATGGAAGCAGCCGGCCTTAAAGACTTCTTCGAAGCGTTCAAGCAACAGGATATGGCTGTTAAGATCATCGGGATCGTCGGCGCTCTCGGCATTGTCATCATGGGCAAGCTGCTGGATCTTGGCAAATTGTTCAATCTAGGGTTCGAGAAAATATCGAGGCTCTTCTTTCGCACCGTGCTGGGGCGCGGGACCGCTCCGGGTCATGTGCTCGCCACCGGTGAGAGTGGTCTGCCACGGTCGATGACCCGCCAGCAGGCCGACTCCCTCACCGCCGTCTCCATCAACCCGCACGGCCTGACTCCGGAGGCCCTCAACAACCTCAAGGACGCCCTGAACACGCTCACTCCAAAAATCGCAGATTACAACACCGAGACGCGCCAAATGCTCTCCGCAGGAAAGATCAACGGCCTGGCCAAGGCGATCAACAATCTCAAGGGCAAGCTGAACCCGAGCCCGCACTCGACCATCAAGAACACAGCCAAGGCCATCGGTCTCCTCAGCCGAAAGCTCGAACTCTACGACCCCACCAAACTCCCCAAGGCCCAAGACCTCCGAAACGTCCAGTCCGCGGCAACCGACCTCGCCGAGACCGCGGAAACACTCCGCACCAAGTTCCAGACCCTGTCGAACGGATTCGGCGCCGCCGTCGGTGCGCTGACCGGCAGCGGCGCATGACCAGGTGTCGCCCCAAGGAGGTGTGTCATGAGTCTCGTTAGTTCCCTGAAGAAGGCCTCCGGCTCCCTGCAGGACTTCAAGTCGAAAGCGTCCGGTGCCGCGACGGCAGCCAAGGGTGTCGGTAGCGCGGGCAAGACATCGGCGGCTCAGCTCAAAACGCTCAAAACCGCCGCACAGGGCTCCGAGAAGGAGTTGAAGGACCTCAAGTCCGCCGCCGACAAGGCCGAGAAGTCGGTCGCCAAGGCCGGCAAGACCGGTACCAGCGCCGGCAAGAACCTCGGCAAGTACGAGTCCGGGGCGAGCAAGGCGGCCAAGGGCCAGGACAAGATGAACAAGTCGATGAAGGGCAACTTCTTCGGCATGCTCATGGACCTGCTCATGCCGCTCATTCAGAAGGTCGTCGAGATGGCGACCAAGTCGAAGACCATGCAGAAGGTCCTCAAGACCGCCTTCGACGTCATCAAGTCCGTGATCAGCACCGTCATGAAGGCCATCGGGCCGATCATGAAGAACGCCGCGAAGCTGATCAAGTCCGTCTGGAACGGCATCAAGTCGGCGATCTCCAAGGTCGTCAAGGCCGTGGCGACGGTCATCAAGACCTACGTCGCCATCTGGAAGACGGTTATCACCACCGCGCTGAAGGCGATCAAGACCGTCGTCTCCAGCGTCTGGAAGGGCATCAAGGCCGTCATCTCCCCGGTCGTCAACTGGGTCAAGTCGGCGATCCCGAACGCATTCCGCGCCGTCAAGGACAAGCTGTCGAGCATCTGGGGCGGCCTCAAGGGCATCGCCGGCCGCGCCTTCGACGGCATCAAGAGCGCGGTCAAGGGCCCCCTGAACTCGGTCATCGGCATCATCAACCGCGCGATCGGCGCCCTCAACGGCATCAAGGTCTCGATCCCCGGCTGGGTCCCCGGCGTCGGCGGCAAGACGTTCGGCGTCAGCCTCCCGAAGATCCCCATGCTGGCCACCGGCGGCGTCGTCATGCCCCGCTCCGGCGGGGTCCCGGCGATCCTCGCCGAGGCCGGTGAGGCGGAGGCCGTCCTGCCGCTCAGCAAGCTCGACCAGCTGCTGCGCCGGGCCGCCGGGCGCCAGGCGTACGCCGGGACCGGCGCGACCGACAGCGCGCTGTACATCGAGCACTACTACGCCGCCGAGACCAGCAGCGCCCAGCAGACCGCCCACGCCCTGGAGTTCCTGGCGAAGGCACGCGGATGACGGCCGCCACCGTCACCGCAGGAGGCAACAAGCTGCGCACCGCGTTGCGCGGAACCGGAACCAGCCTGAGGTCCTTCCGAACCACGGTGGAGACGACAAACACCACCGTGCGTTCCTTCACCCAACAGGTCAAAGCCGCTGCCGCCACCCTCGGCTCGGTTCACCCTGACGCCGCCCAGGGTGCCGCGGCCCTCCAGAAGATCAAGACCACCTCCGCCACCACCTCACGCTCCCTCACCCGAACCGGACGCTCCGCCGTCACCGCCGCCCCCGGCATCAAATCCATGGGAACCAACGCCAAACGCTCCACCACCGCCCTCCGCAAGCTCGGCTCCGCCCTCGGCGGTGTCCTCGCGATCGTCGGCGCCCTCATCTCGGCGTCCGGCGTCCTCGGTCCGCTGCTCGACACCTTCGGCACCGCCCTGACCATCGGCTCCGGCGTCATGCTGGTGATCAACGCCCTCACCCGCGCCAACCCCATCGGCTTCGTCACCGGGCTCCTCCTCCCGGTCGCCGGCTGGCTGATCGACCTGGCGGTCAACTCCGAGACCGGGCAACGCCTGATCGAGCAGCTCGCCACGCTGATCCTCCAGTACGTCGAGGGCTACCTGACCCTCATGACCCCGCTGCTCAAGGCCGTCGCGAGCGCGGTGAACACCTACGTCACCGGCTACCTCGGCGTCATCACCACCGCGCTCACCGCCATCGGCGCCCTCGTCGGCACCGGCTTCGCCGTGCTCAGGGCGCTGACCACCGGGGACACCCGGGCGCTCAGCGGCAAGGTCGCGTCGATCTGGCGGGGCTTCAAGGACCGGGTCAAGCCGATCCTGAACTGGATCACCAAGGACATCCCCCGGATGTTCACCCGGATCAAGGACGCCACCTCGCGCACCCTCCGTGCCATCGGGCAGTTCATGACGACCGGCACGCAGACCGTCGCCGGTGTGGTCAAGGGCCCGATCCAGGGCCTCATCGCCTTCGCCAACTGGGTCATCGACGGCCTCAACCACCTCAGCTTCAACTTCTTCGGCAAGAAGTTCGGCGTCCACCTGAAGAAGATCCCGCAGCTCGCCGAGGGCGGCATCGTCCACCCGGCCACGGTGCCCGGCGCCGCCACCGTCCAGCCGCTCACCTCGCTCGGCCGCTACCTCCCGGCGCCGTCCCGCTCCGTCGCCACCACCGGGCCCGCCTCCCTCGCCGGCCGTCCCAAGGTCCGCGTCTACGAAGAGCGCGCGGGCAGCAGCCCGATGACCGTCGCGGAGGACCTGCTCTTTCTGCGCCAGGCCGCCTGAACGCCACCAGAGCCACACCCGAACCACTCAAGAAGCCGCCCGCCCACACCGCCGGCGGCCTTCGGCGTGCCCGCGGCCGGCATACCCGCCCACCAGCGACAACCCCAAGCGAGGTGACGGCCCACCATGGCCACAACCGTCTCCGCCCCCGCCCCCACCAGCACCGACGACACCCCCGGCTCCCTCATCACCCTCGACGGCCAGATCCAGTGGGGCAGCCTCCTCATGGGCACCGGCACGCCCTACCCCGTCGACCGCACCGGCATCACCGGCTGGGACGACCTGCCCGAGCTGGACCTCGGGGACGTGCTCCGCCCCGACCAGCACGGCGCCTGGCCCGGCGACCGCTGGGCGCAGCCCCGGCTGGTCGGCGCCACCGTCTGGCTCGCCCCGCCGGCCGGCACCGACCCGCTCGCCACCACCACGGCGTTCCGCGCCGCCACCGGCCCCGACGGCCAGGAACGCTGGCTGGCGGTCCGACTGCTCGGCGAGACCCTGGCCGTGCGCGCCCGGGTCAGCCGCCGGGTCGTCCCGCAGGACCGCTCGTACGCCACCGCGGGCTTCGCCAAGGTCAGCCTCCAGTGGACGGCGACCGACCCGCGCCGCTACGCCCCCGCGCTGCACGAGGCGCTGACCGGGCTGCCGGTCGCGGAACCCGGCCTGGTCTGGGAGGACGCGGCCGGTTCCGGACTGTCCTGGCCGCTGGACTGGGGCGGTGCCGGGACCGCCGGTTCGATCGCCGCGGTCAACGCGGGCGGCGCGTCGGTCCGTCCGGTCGTCGAGTTCCGCGGGCCCGTGCAGCGGCCTTCGCTGACCCGGCTCTCCGACGGCCGCCAGCTCCAGTACGACCTGGCGCTCGGCCCCGGCGACCTCCTCACCGTCGACACCGAGGCCGGCACGGTCCTGCTCAACGGCACCGCGTCCCGCATCTACACCGCCACCCCCGACTCGTCCCCCGAGCAGCTGTTCACGCTCGAACCCGGCACCACCGACCTGGCGTTCCGCGCCGACGACGTCACCCCGTCCGCCGCCGCCTCGGTCACCGTCCGCTGGCGCGACGCCCACTGGTGATCCGACCCGCACCCCACCCGGAAACCTTGAACAACGCGAAAGGAACCCCATGCCCCTCCGCACCGCATGGCTCGTCAACCGCACCGACGCCGAGAACGGCCAGTCCCGTGCCGACACCCGGCTCGCCCCGCTCGGCGCCGTCACCCCGGTCAGCGGGCTGGCCGGCCGCAGCGGGCTGATCCCGGGCTCGCCGGACGGCAAGTCGCTGACGTCGGCCTTCTACGTGTTCAGCTCGACCGCCGGGATGACCGCGACGATCGCCCCCGGACGGGCCGTCGTCCAGGGCAGCGAGACCGCCGGCGCGTACCCGGTCGTCCTCACCGACTACACCAGCGTCACCTTCGAGGA
Organism: Streptomyces sp. JW3; assembly: GCF_052216785.1. Taxonomy (NCBI): domain Bacteria; kingdom Bacillati; phylum Actinomycetota; class Actinomycetes; order Kitasatosporales; family Streptomycetaceae; genus Streptomyces; species Streptomyces sp. JW3. The sequence goes on from NZ_JBQOUX010000107.1 coordinate 21,471, forward strand.
CGGCGACGCCAACAACGCGCGCACCGACCTGGTCGTCCTGCGGATCTACGACGCCCAGACCGACAACTCCGGCCGTACCGAGGCGGTCCTGGAGATCCTGCGCGGCCCCACCGACGGCAGCCTCGCGCTCCCGCTGGTCCCGGACGCGTCCCTGCCGCTGGCCAGCGTGCTGGTCCCGGCGGGTTCCTCGGTCGGCACCGGCGGTATCAACTGGGCCACCGCCGTCACCGACCTGCGCACCACGACCGTCGGCGTCGGCGGCATCCTCCCGCTGTACGGCAACACCGCCGAGGCCGGCGGCTACCCGGGCCAGTACCGGGACATCAGCTCGCAGCTCCAGCGGTGGGACGGCAGCCAGTGGGTGGGCTACCCGGCCCAGCTCGGCGGCATCGCCCCCACCGGCCGGGTCGCCACCGGCTCGTACGTCGGCCAGTACCGGGACAACAACGGCCGGCTGGAGCGCTGGACCGGAACCGCCTGGGTGCTGGCGCTGCCCAGTCCGGCGTTCGCGTACGACAACGACGGCGGCTACTGCAAGACGACGACCTGGTCGGAGGCGCTGACCGGGACGGTCGGGCCGACCATCACCGCGACCTTCACCGCGCCGGTGAGCGGCAAGGTCCTGGTCACCGTGGGCTTCCAGGGCCAGCCGGGGGTGGAGGGCGGCTGGGGCCGGATGTCCGCCAACATCCGCAAGGACGGCGTCCTCGTCACCGGTCAGGGCGCCGTCGAGACCCGGTCGGCCATCGACACCAACCGCGGCAACCAGTCGGTGACGACCACCTTCCCGGTCACCGGGCTCACCGCGGGCGCGACGTACACCGCCGTGTCGGCGTACTCGTCCAGCGCGACGACCAACAACCACTGGTTCGACAACCGGTTCATCCGCGTCGACCCGATGCTCTGAGGAGCGCCGCGTGACGAGTTCCCCCCGTACCGCCTACGCCCCGCTCACCCCCGTCTACCGAGCCGTCTTCTGCGACCTGCGCACCGATCAGGTGATCGACGTACTGCCGTTGACGGACATCAAGTTCGACGACTACATCGGCAAGTCCGGCTCGCTGTCGGCCACCGTCCCGCTGCCGAACGCCGCGCTGGCCCGCCGGGCCCGGGCCGCGCTGGTGCCCGGCCGGACCGCGGTGTGGCTGGAGCGGGACGGCGACATCTGGTGGGGCGGGGTGCTGTGGACCTGCACCCCGTCCAGCGACGAACGCGGCCGCGTCCAGGCCGCGTTCCAGGCCGGCACCTTCGATTCCTACCTCGACCACCGCATCCTCGCCCAGGACCTCTCCTACACCGCGCTGGACCAGCTGGAGATCGCCCGGCTGCTCGTGGCGCACGCCCAGGAGCAGCCGGGCGGCGACATCGGCATCCAGCTCGGGCACGAGATGTCCGGGGTGGCGCGGGACGCCTCCTATCCCTACTCCTCACTCAGCCGCGTACGCGAACTCCTGGACTCCCTCTCGCAGTTGGCGGACGGCTTCGAGTGGCGGGTGCACTGCTACCGGGACGCCGAGGGGCGCCGCGCCAAGCGGCTCCAGCTCGGTCATCCGACGATCACCGCGAGCGCGTCGGACATCGTGCTGGACCACCCGGGCCAGGTCATCACCTACAGCCTGCCGGCCGACTCGACCGTGCAGGCCGATGTGTGGGTGGCCCGCGGCGACTCGCCCAACAACGACCAGTCCGAGGAGTCGCAGCCGCTCACCGTGTCCGTCGAGGCCCCCGACGACCTCGCGGAGGGCTGGCCCCGGCTGGAGTCCACCTCGGACCACAGCGGGGTCACCGACGAGGCGACGCTGCGCTCGCTGGCCGAGGCGCAGCTCGCCGAGCAGCGGATGCCCGAGGTCATCCCGGAGATCACCGTCCGGCTCGACGGCCGGATCAGCCCGGCGCTGCTCGGCGCCGGCATCCGGCTGCGGCTGCGCGACCTGTGGCACCAGGACCCGCAGGACGAGCGGTACCGCGTCGTCGGCATCGCCGTGGAACCGCCGGGGCGCGGCAAGTCCGAGACGGCCACCCTCTACCTGGAAGGCGTGTGATCCGTGGCGACCATCCCCACCGACCTCCTCGACCGCATCCGGGCCATCGAGCGCCGCATCCGCGAGCTGATGGCCTCGGCCAACAGCAGCCCGCCGATGAACCAGGTCGGCACCGGTGACATCGTCGTCGGCGACCAGGGCCGGATCCGGGCCCGCACCTCGCTCGGCGACGACCTGTTCCTCGTCGGCCGGGTCGATCCGGACCGGGACACCGACGCCAAGCGGTACCAGCAGGGGCTCGAACTGCGCCGCGACGACGGTTCGATGGCCCTGTCGCTGATCACCGCCGACCCGGTGAACAGCCCGGTCCAGCAGCTGCGGGTGCTGGACCACCAGGGCAACACGCTGCTGGCGACCGACGCGGCCCGCGGCGGCCTGGCCCGCCCCTACCTGCCGTTCCCGCTGCCCGTCCCGGTCGACACCGCCCGCTGGGAGTCCACCGGCGCCACCGACTGGACCACGCTGTACGCCGGTCCGGGCATCGCCCAGCACCCGCGCGTCCAGTGCGAGGTCGCCGTCGCCGGCAGCGTCGGCGCCGCCGTACGGCTGCTGGTCGACGGCATCCCGGTGGCCGCCGAGCAGACCGTCACCGGCACCACCGGTCAGACCGCGACGCTCTACGCCGCCTTCACCGGGGACGTCGCCGCCCCCTTCGGCGACCCGGTCGCCTTCGAGATCCAGGCCAGGGTCGCGGCGGCCGGCGACACCGTGGCCTGCGTCCCGCGGGCGCTGTACGGCATCCAGTCCTGACGCGCCCGTACCCCCTTTAAGAATGTGAACGGAGTCCTCGTGCTGCCCGAATCCATCCCCACCGTCCGGCTCACCGCCCAGTACCTCGCCCTCGACGGCCGTCCGCTCGGCGGCACCGTCGAGTTCGCGCCGCCGTCCCTGCTCACCCACTCGGACGCCGATGTCTTCGTCGGCGGTCCGACGACGGCGACCCTGGACGCCGACGGCCGCCTCGACGTGACGCTGCCCGCGACCGACGCGGACGGCTGGAACCCGCTGGCCTGGACGTACACGGTCACCGAACGCCTCAACGGCATCTCCCGGACCCGCACCTACCGCATCGCCCTGGCCCAGTCCGTCCCCGCGGTGGACCTCGCGGACCTGGCCCCCGCCGACCCGGCCGGCCCGCAGTACGTGACCGTGCCCGGCCCGCAGGGCCCCCAGGGCGAGCCGGGTCCGCAGGGCCCGGCCGGTCCGGTCCACTCGGTCAACGGCCACACCGAGGCCGACATCATCCTGACCGCCACCGAGGTCGGCGCCCTGGCCACCGCCGCGGCCGGCCAGCCGAGCGGCGTCGCCCAGCTCGACGCCACCGGCAAGGTGCCGCTCACCCAGCTCCCCGACGGCACCGGCGACGGCGTCACCTCGGTCAACGGCCTGACCGGCGCGGTCACCCTGGCCGCCGCCGACCTCGGGGCGCTCACCCCGGCCGCCGCCGACGCCCGCTACCTGGCCATCGACGGTGCCCCCGTGCTCTCCGTCAACGGCCAGACCGGCGCGGTCACCCTGACCGCCTCCGGCCTCGGCGCGGCCCCCGCCGACCAGGCCGTCCTGCTCACCGGCGACCAGACCATCGCGGGCGCCAAGACCTTCACCACCGTGCCCACCGTCTCCGCCGACCCCGCCACCGCCGACGGGCTGGTACGCCGGTCGTACGTCGACACCCGGATGCCCTCGGGCATCTGGACGCCCGCGGCGCTGGGCTTCAAGGCCTGGGCGTTCGACCCGGCGGCGTCCTCCCCGTCCACCGCCCAGTACTGCATCAACGGCAACGTGTACCTCATCGGTGTCCCCCTGACCACCGGCGGGACCGTAACCAACGTCTGCTTCTACGTCGACGGATACGCCGGCACCGGCCTCGCCGCCACCTCCTTCGCCGGGCTCTACGACAGCGCCGGCAAGCGGGTCGGCGTCACCGGCGCGCTGAACACCCAGATCACCGCGACCGAGGGCACCACGTTCGTCCTGAAGCTGACCACCGCCTACACCGCCGTCGCCGGCTACTACTGGGTCGCGCTGCTGATCAACGGCCCCGACCCGAAGACCAACGGCCCCGGTTTCATGGTCGGCGCGAGTATGGGCAGCTACCCGGGCGGCAGCGCCCGGATACCCGGTGCCTTCGTCCGGCACGGCCGACTGCCCGCCACCGGTCTGACCTCACTGCCCGCCTCGTTCACCCCGTCCACGATCGTGGCCGACGCCAACGCGATCTGGGCCGCGGTCTCCTGACCCGCTCCGCTGCCCCCCTCTGACCTCACCCGAAGGAGCCATGATGGCCACACCGCTCACCGCCGACACCCTCGTCGCCGCCCTGACCACCGAGGGCGTCACCGTCGTCGAACATGGCGACTGGCGCACCCACAACCGCAACAGCGCCGGGGCCTGGGGCCCGGTCAACGGCGTGATGGTCCACCACACCGTCACCTCCGGCACCGACGCCTCCGTCGCCCTCTGCTACGACGGCACCACCGACCTGCCCGGCCCGCTCTGCCACGGCGTCATAGCCAAGGACGGCACGGTGTACCTGGTCGGCAACGGCCGCGCCAACCACGCCGGACTCGGCGACACCGACGTCCTGACCGCCGTGATCGCCGAGACCGCGCTGCCCGCCCCCGACTCGGACGACGTCGACGGCAACACCCGCTTCTACGGCTTCGAGTGCATAAACCTCGGCGACGGCTCCGACCCGTGGCCGGAAGCCCAGCTGGAGGCGATCGCCCGGGTCTGCGCCGCGATCTGCCGCGCCCACGGCTGGGGCGCCGCCTCCGTCATCGGCCACCTGGAGTGGACCTTCCGGAAGATCGACCCCAAGGGCTTCTCGATGGCGTCGATGCGCACCCGGGTCGCCGCCCTGCTGGCCGCCACGCCGGGCGGCAGCGCCACCCGCTACCAGCCGTTCCCCGGCGACGCCTTCTTCAAGTCCGCCCCGAACTCCACCATCGTCGCCGCGATGGGCGGCCGGCTCGTCGCCGAGGGCTGCTCGGCGTACGCCACCGGCCCCGGCCCGCAGTGGAGCGAGGCCGACCGCGCCTCGTACACCCTGTGGCAGCAGAAGCTCGGCTACACCGGCGCCGACGCCGACGGCTGGCCGGGCGCCACCTCGTGGAACGCCCTGAAGGTCCCGTACACCGCCTGATCCGCCCGTCCCGCCCCTCCCGGCCCCGCCGCCGTC
>NZ_JBQOUX010000108.1:0-26639 GCF_052216785.1 Streptomyces sp. JW3
GGGCGGGACCCCGCGAGGGCAGCCGGGCGCGGGTCACTTCGTGGTGCTCAGCGGGCCGTCCTGCGGGCCCGTCAACTGCCGGGACAGCTCCAGCCGCTTGACCTTGGTGGTGGCGGTGTGCGGCAGTTCGTCCAGCCGCCGCTGCACCGGCTCGGCCAGCGCCGGCAGTCCGGCGACCGCCGCCCGCCACCTGGCACGGTCCAGCGGCCGGTCCTCGCGCAGGCACACCACGGGTATCGGCGCACCGCCGCCACCGGGGACGATGATGACCTCGAGCAGCTCGGGGAGCCGGGTGAAGAGCTTGTCCTCGATCTCCAGGGTGCTGCTGATGCCCGGGATCTCGTCGACCTCACGGTCCAGCAGGTGCAGACAGCCCCACTTGGTGCGGTAGCCCAGGTCGCCCATCCGCCACCAGCCGTCCGGCGAGAACTGGTTGTCGAACCGCTCCTGCTCGCCGAAGTACGTGACGATCCGGCCGCCGCTGCGCACCTCGATGTGGCCCGGTGAGCTCTTGGTGGGCGGCCGGCCGTCCCGGCTGACCACCCGCACCTCGGTCATGCCGGGGAAGGTACGGCCCACGCACCTGCCGTCGGCGCCGGCCCGGTGCCGCCGGGTGTAGGTGCGGGCGGCGATGGCACCGGTCTCGCTCTGCCCGTAGGTCTGCGCGAAGAACGGCATGGTCCGCCTCGACGCCCCCAGCAGGGTGTCGACGGTGCGCGGGTGGATGGCGTCGAAGGTGTTGCTGAAGCACCTGACGTTGGCGAGCGGCGCGGCGGGATGGCCCGCCAGTGTCTCCCAGTGCAGCAGCGTGTTGGGGTGGGTCTCGATCACGCCGGGGGGCACCCGGGCGAAGAGTTCGGCCGCGCGCCGCGTGTCGTCGTCCCGCATGACGATGAGCGGATGGCCGCGCAGGGCGAACAGCGCGGTGCCGCTGATCATCCGGGAGTGCGCGAAGGAGACGTGGACGGCGACGGGTTCGCGCCGTCCGACCGGGGCCAGCAGGACCGACTGCGGGCGGCACCGGGCCTGGATGGTGATGCCGGTCTGCACCGCGAGCTTGGGCAGGCCGGTGGTGCCCGAGGTGTGGGTGATGAGCGCGGGCAGGTCCTGCGGCATGGTCACCGCGGGGACGCGTTCGGCCCCGGCCAGCGAGGCGAGGGACGTCGCGCCCGGGAAACCGCCGGCCGCCACCAGCACCCGTTCGGTCGACTCGAAGATCTCGGGCGGCAGTTCCCGCTCCAGTTTGGCCTGGTCGGTGACGAGTGTCGGGTGGCCGAGCCGCTGGAGCAGCCGGGCCACGGTGGCACCGTCCAGCTTCGGCGAGAGCAGCACCGGCACCCCGCCGACGCGTGCGACGCAGTAGGCGAGCAGCGAGATGTCGAAGCTGTCCGACTTGTGGACGACCACGCGTTCCCCGGGCCGTACCTGGGCCGCCCAGAGCCGGGCGGCGAAGTCGTCGACGAGTTCGGCGATCTCCGTCAGGGTCAGCCGGCGGCCCAGCCCGGGCGCGATGTCGAGATCGTGGTCCAGGTAGACGGGACTGGCCGGATGCCGCGCGGCCGCCCGGTCGAAGACCGTGCCCAGCTGGATGCCCTTGTTGCCGAGCCGTTGCAAGAACATGCGTCTCTTCCCGTTCGGTAGGTCGCGGAACGCCATGGGCCCGGTCGGCGGCCGGCCGGCTCCGTCCGGCCGGCTCCGTCCGGTGCGGACCCGGCCCGCCCGCGCGTGCCGGGCGGTCGCGCGGATCGCCCGGCGGCGGGCGCGGCAGGTCCTCGCGGTCGATGGTCGAAGGAACTCGCTGCCACATCCTGCGGCGGCGCTCCGGTGGCGCCAATGGGGCACCCCGCACTGTGTCAACTCGCCCCCGGCGCCCCGGTGCGGTCACTTGACAAGGTCGGCCGGGATGCGTTGCCCGGTCTCCTCGGCGCGCGGGAGGCTCGGGCCCATGACCGCCGGCACCTACCGCCCGGCCCGTCCGGGACCGGGCCGGCGCCGCGCACCCCGCCCGCCGCGAAGCGCTGCCCGTACCGCGCGCCAGTGCGGCAGGTGGCTGGCGCGGGGCCCGGACGGCGCGACCACCGTCCGGCCCCGGGCCCTGGCCGCCCATCCGAGCGGTCCGCCCGGCCGGGCCGGGCTCTGCCGGAAGGGCTGGACCCCGGTGGAACTGCTCGACTCCGCCGAGCGGCTGCGCACCCCGCTGGTCCGCCGCGCCGGTGAGCCGCGTCCCGCCTCCTGGGAGACGGCCCTGGGCCTGATCGTCCAGCGGATCCGGGAGATCCAGTGGCAGTCCGGCCCGGACGCCGTCGCGGTCTTCGGCGGCGGGCTGACCGACGAGAAGGCGTACGCGCTGGGGAAGTTCGCCCGGGTGCCGCTGGGCTCCGCGACCATCGGCTACAACGGCCGGTTCTGCATGTCGTCGGCGGCCGTCGCGGCGAACCGGGTGTTCGGCCTCGACCGGGGCATGCCGTTTCCGCCGGCCGACGTCGCCGGCGCCCCGGCCGGCCTGGCCGGGGAGGCGCTGGTCTGCCAGTGCGACGGTGGGCCCAGGGCGGAGATCCTGTGGCACCGCGCGGCCGGTTCCCGGACGGTCGGGTCCATCGCCACCGCGACCCGGGCCACGACCGGCTGCGGCGGCTGCCGGCCGCTGGTCGAGGAGCTGCTCGCGGAACCCGCCCGCCCCGGCGGCCGCCGCCGCCGTACGGACCGGAGCGAGGACAGGAGCGGGGTCACCGGTCGCTTCCGGTGGCCCCGCCCCCCTTGACGCCCGCGCCGACGAGGCGTCAGGTCACTGCCCCTGGTCCCGGGCGGCCAGCAGCTTGACCAGTTCCAGCCGTTTGATCTTGGTGGTGGCGGTCTGCGGCAGGTCGCCCAGCCGCCACTGCACCGGCTCCGCCATCGGCGGCAGGGTGGCCGCCGCCCGCTTCCAGGCCACCGGGTCCAGCGGCCTGTCGTCCTTCGTGCACACCACCGGTACGGCCCTGCCGTCCGCGCCGGGGACGATGATGACCTCGGCCAGCTCGGCCAGTCGCGCGAACAGCGTGTCCTCGGCGGCGAGAGTGCTGCCGAAGCCGTCGATCAGGTCGACCTCGCGGTCCAGCAGGTGCACGCAGCCCCACTTGGTGCGGTAGCCGACATCGCCCATCCGCCACCAGCCGTCCCCGGAGACCTGGGCGTCGTAGCGCTTCTGCTCCCCCAGGTAGGTGACGATCCGTCCGTCGCTGCGCACCTCTATGTACCCGGGGTTGCGCTCGGACGGCGGGTTGCCGTCGCGGCTGACGACGCGCACGTCGGTCATGCCGGGGAAGGGCATGCCGACACAGCGGCCGTCGTCCTCCAGGGTGCGGCGCCGGGTGAAGGCGCGTACCACCGCCGGGCCCACCTCGCTCTGCCCGTAGAGCTGGCCGAACAGCGGTGCGGTGCGCCGGGTGGCCCGCAGCAGCCGGTGCACGGTGCGCGGGTGGATCGCGTCGAAGGTGCTGCTGAACAGCTTGACGTTGGACAGCGGGCCGCGCGGGTCGTCGGCCAGCGCCTCCCACTCCATGAAGGAGTTGGGGTGCGCCTCCAGGATGCCGGGCTTCAGCCGGGCGAACAGGTCGCCGACGTGGTCCGGGTCCGAGTCGCGGAGCACCACCAGCGGGAAGCCGCGGTGCAGCGAGATGGCGAGCGCGGTGATGAGCCGGGAGTGCACGAAGGACACGTGGATCGCGACGGTCTCCCGGCCCCGGATCAGCGGCCGCAGGACGGACGCCTGCGGGCGGTACCGCGACTGGAGGCTGAAGCCGGTGTGCACGGCCAGCTTGGGCAGCCCGGTGGTGCCCGAGGTGTGGGTGATCAGCGTGGGGTGAGTGGCGGGCAGGACGACCGGGGCGACCCGCCCGGCGCCGGCCAGCGACCCCAGCTCGACGGCGTCGCGGTGGCTGCCGGAGGTCAGGATCACCTGCTCGGCGAGGTCGAAGGCGGCCGCCGGCAGCTCGTGCTCCGCCTTGGCCGGGTCGGTGACGAGGAACGGCTTGGCCGTCCGGCGGATCAGCTCGGCGACGGTCTCCCCGTCGAGTTTCGGCGACAGCAGCACCGGGACGCCACCGATCCGGGCCACCGCGCAGGCCAGCAGGGTGATGTCGAAGCCGTCGGACTTGTAGACGACCACCCGGCGGCCGGGGCGGACCTTCGCGGCCCACAGCCGGGCGGCGATGTCGTCCACCAGGTCCGCGACTTCCGCGATGGTCGCCCGGCGGCCCAGGTGCGGAGCGATGTCCAGGTCGTGGTCCAGGATGAGGACGTTCGACCCGTGCCGGGCGGCGGCTCGTTCGAAGAGTCTCCCGAGTTGAATGCCCTGGTTTCCGATGCGTTGAAGAAACACCTGCCCGCCCTCTCAGCCGCTGCGCGATGCCGTTCCTGGAACAGTGGAAGCTCGTACGGGAATTCGTCGTGCGCCGTTTTCGGACAGGGCGGGTCACTGTTTCTCGACGACGGCCTTGACACGTTCCAAAGTGGCCGCGAGATCGCCGGCGACCTTGTCGCCCCACTCCTGGAAGAACCGCTTTTTCTCGACCTCGTCCATTTCCGCGGTGATGCCGCGGATGCCCTCGGTGGCGGCGTCCATCCGGAAGTGGTGGACCAGCACGCTGCCCTCGGCGGCGGCCTCGATGTCGAAGCCCCAGACGCTGCTCTGCTTGTGGCCCGCGGAGTCGTGCATCGCCCAGCGGAAGGTGCGTCCCGGCTCGGCGGCGACGACCTCGGCGTGCGTGGTCCACGCGCCGCGCACCACCGGCGCCCAGCTCACCACGTCGGGGCTGCGGTGATTCTCACCCCGGAACACCGCGCCCACGGTGGCCGGTTCACCGGCCACCCAGGCGCCTCCCTGGCATTCCGGACTCCATTCCCCGCTGCGCGGGAGATCGCTGATCAGCTCATAGATTTCGCGCGGCGTGGCCGAAATGCCGATGTCGGCGCTGGCCCGCAAAAGCGGCTCGGTTGCCCTGCTGGTTTCACCCATGCCGGGAATGGTGGCAGAGCCGTCCCGGCCCCGGTCAAAGCCCCGATCGCTGGTACGTCAAGTTGCGCGGCCCGGCGGTGCGCCGGCGCCGCCGGCCGGCCCGCTCGCGGAACCCGACGGCCGGAAGGTGACACATGTCACCACCGAGTCGGCTTGATCTTGGAATGCCGGTCGCCCCCGCACCGCTGCACTCCAGGGGCCCGGCTCGGGCCGGCCGGGACACGCCGCGGGGCGGCGCCCGGCAGGACCCGCCCGCGCCCCGTTCCCTTGTCCGCAGTTCCAGAAAGGTCGCCCGCACCATGCCCTTGGCCCTGCTGGCCCTCGCCGTCGTCGCGTTCGGCATCGGCACGACCGAGTTCGCCACGATGGGGCTGCTGCCCCAGATAGCCGACGGCGTCGGTGTCTCCGTACCCCAGGCCGGCCACCTGGTCTCGGCCTACGCGCTCGGTGTCGTCGTGGGCGCCCCCGTGCTCACCGGCATCGGCGCGCGCGTACCGCACAAGCGGCTGCTGCTCCTGCTGACCGGCCTGTTCGTGGTCGGCAACGTCGCCTCCGCGCTGGCTCCGGGATCCGGCTCGCTCTTCGCGGCACGGTTCCTGGCGGGGCTGCCGCACGGCGCGCTCTTCGGGGTGGGCGCCGTGGTGGCGTCCCGGCTGGTGGCGCCCGAGCGCGCGGCCCGTGCCGTCTCCAAGATGTTCCTCGGGCTCACCGTCGCCAACATCGTCGGCGTGCCGGCCGGCACCGCCCTCGGGCAGCAGCTCGGCTGGCGGTTCGCCTACGGCGCGGTCGCCGTCATCGGCCTGGTCGCCCTCGCCTCGCTGGCCCTGTTCGTGCCGCACCAACCGCGCGGCGGTCAGTCCGGCGTCCGGCACGAGCTGCGGGCGATGGGCAACCGGCAGGTCGCGATCGGTCTGGCGACGGCCGTCGTCGGATTCGGCGGGTTCTTCGCCGTGTACAGCTATCTCGTACCGATGCTGACCCACCTGACGGGCCTCTCCGACTCCTCGACCACCCTGGTCCTCGCCCTGTACGGGGTCGGCATGACACTCGGCACGCTCATCGCGGGCCCGTTCACCGACCGCGCGCTGCGGCCCACCCTGTACGTGGGGCTGGTGCTGCTCGCCGCCGCGCTGGTGACGTTCTACTTCACCGTGCACAGCACCGTCCCCGCCCTGCTGACCATCGCCTTCCTCGGCGCGATGGGGTCCTTCATCACCACGCCCGTGCAGATGCTCCTGATGGCCAAGGCCAAGGACGCCCCGACGATGGCGGCCGCCTCCAACCACTCCGCCTTCAACCTGGCCAACGCGGGCGGCGCGTGGCTCGGCGGCCTGACCATCTCGGCCGGCTGGGGCTGGGCCTCCCCCAACCTGGTCGGCGCGGCGCTCGCCCTGGCCGGGCTCGGACTGGCCTTCACCGGTGGCCTCATGGAGCGGGGCCGCGGGCGCTCCGACGTGCTCGCCGCGGGCGAGGCGGAGTCCAGCGGGTCGCTCCTGCCGTCCGCCGGCGAGCACCGGTAGCCGGCGGACGGCCGGCTGCGACGACGACGCATTGACGGATCGCCGCCCGCGCAGCGAAGATCGACGGGCATGTCCCCGACAACGTTGTCGAACGAGAGGACCGCGATGAGAACGTTGGGACGCGCGTTCACCACCGCGCTGATCATCACCACGGTGGCCGCGGCCTCCGTCACCTCCGGCGTCGCGAACGCGGGGCAACAGGCGCCCCGGTTCGCCGCCGACCCCACCACGCTGGTCGACACCTCGATCGGCAACAACGGGGACGGAACCACCTTCCCGGGAGCCGCCGCTCCGTTCGGCATGGTGCAGCTCAGCCCCGACACCCAGCTGAACAAGTACGCGTCCTACGACTACGCGCAGGACACCATCCTCGGCTTCAGCCACACCCACCTGTCGGGGGTGGGCTGCCAGACGATGGGCAACATCCGGTTCATGCCGACCACCGGCGCGGTGACCTCGTCCGATCCGGCCCACTACGGTGCGAAGTTCAGCCATGCCGACGAGACCCGGGCACCGGGCTACTACGGGGTGACGTTCGACAACGGCATCCGGACCGAGCTGTCGGCCACGCAGCGCACCGGCCAGCACCGCTACACCTTCCCCGGCGGATCGGACGCGGAGAACATCCTCATCGAGGCCGGCCAGAGCAACGGCAGCACCTACGCCGGTGACATCGAGGTGGTCGGCGACGACACCGTGGAAGGCTGGGTGCAGGGCGGCAACTTCTGCGGGGAGACCGGCAAGGAGCGCTACCGGGTCTTCTTCAGCGCCACGTTCGACCGGGCCTTCTCCAGCTTCGGCACCTGGAGCGACGACACCCTCACCGCCGGCCGGCGCACGGCCACCCGCGGCACCGAACGGGCCGGCGCCTGGCTGACGTTCGACCCCGCCGAGGGCGACCGGGTCGGGGCCTCGGTGGGCCTGTCCTACACCTCGGTGGACGGGGCGCGCCTCAACCGCGACGCCGAGCAGCCGAAGTCGTTCGACCGGGCCCGGTCCGGCGCGCACGACGCCTGGCGGGAGGAGTTGAACCGGATGCGGGTGGCCGGTGGCAGCACCGCCGACCAGCGCACGTACTACACCGCGCTCTACCACTCGCTGCTGCATCCCTCGATCGGCTCCGACGTGGACCACCGCTACCGCGGTTTCGACGACCGGGTGCACCGGGCGGACGCCACGTACTACCAGATGTTCTCCCTGTGGGACACCTACCGGTCGCAGAACCAGCTGGTGGCCCTGCTGCACCCGGACCGGGCCGCGGACATGGCCAAGTCCCTGCTGCGCGTCTACCAGGACGGCGGCTGGCTGCCGCGCTGGGGGCTCGGCAACAGCGAGACCAACGTGATGAGCGGCGACCCCGTCACCCCGTGGATCGTCGACATCTACCGTCGCGGCCTGCTCGACGACCGCACCTCGCGGCAGCTGTTCGCCGCGCTGTGGAAGAACGCCAACGACGTGCCCGCCGACCAGTCGGTCTTCCGGGGCCGCGACGGCAACCCGACGTACGTCGAGAACGGCTGGGTCGGCTACCAGAACCTGCCCGGCTACCGGTACGGCGACAGCCGCCAGGCCGGCTCGGCCACCCTCGAGTACGCGCTCGGCGACTGCGCGCTGGCGACGATGGCCGCCGGCCTCGGCCACCGGGACAAGGCCGCGACGCTCGCCTCGCGCTGCGCCAACTTCACCGAGCTGTGGGACTCCTCCGTCACCTCGCGGGGCTTCACCGGGTTCCCCGTGACGAGGAACGCGGACGGCACCGTCGCCGGTGACACCGACCCGACCCAGTCGGGCGCCTTCCACGAGGGCACGGCGTGGCAGTACCAGTGGCTCGCCCAGCAGGACCCGGGGACCCTGTACGGGCTGATGGGCGGGGCGACGGCCGCCGAGCGGCGGCTCGACACGTTCTTCGACCTGCCGACCGTGCTCACCGACCCGGCGAAGGCCGCCTCGGACTCGTGGGTGACCGGCGCGTACGACTACCACAACAACTTCACCTTCAACCCCAACAACGAGCCCGACTTCCACGCGCCGTGGATGTACACCTGGACCGGCGCGCCGTGGAAGACCTCCGCGGTGCTGCGCGCGCTGCGCACGCTCTTCACCGACGACGCCTACGGCATGCCCGGCAACGACGACCTCGGCGCCACGTCGTCGCTGCTGGTGTTCGCGATGGCCGGCGTCTTCGAGGCCCAGCCCGGCTCGGCCACGTACATCGTCACGGCGCCGATGTTCGAGAAGGTCGAGATCCGGCCCGAGCACGGGCGCGTGATCCGGATCGAGGCGCCGGGCGCCGACGCCGCGACGTTGCAGTACGTGTCCGCCGTGCACACGGACCAGGGCACCGCGCACCGGAGCTGGCTCTCCCACCGGGAACTGCTGCGCTCCGGCACGATCAGGGTCAAGCTCTCCGAGCAGCCGACGAGTTGGGGGGCCGGCGCGGCGCCGCCCGCCGTGGCCCAGGGCCTGGACTGACCCGGTCAGCCGAACACGCTGCCGAGCGCGGCGATCATCTCGTCGCCCGGGTGCCCCTCGGCCTCGGCCTGTTCGAACATGTCGACCTCGGCAGCGCGCGGGAACATGGCCTGCTCGTACGCGGTGAGGGCGGCCTCGACGTCGCCCGGGTGCGCGGCGAGGGCCTCGGCGAGTTCGGCGCCGTCGAGCATGGCGAGGTTGGCGCCCTCTCCGTTGGGGGCCGAGAGATGGGCGGCGTCGCCGATCAAGGTCACCCCGGGCACCCGGTCCCACCGGTGTCCGGCCGGCAGCGCGTAGAGCGGCCGCAGGGCGGGCGGGACATCGCTGTCGGTGATCAGCGCGGTGAGCTCCGGTGCCCAGCCGTCGAACTCGGCCGCGATCCGCGCGGCGGCCGCGGCGGCGTCGGTGAAGTCGACGGCGGCGAACCAGTCGAGCGGCTCGGCCAGCCCCACGTAGGCGTGCAGGGTGTCATCCTTCTCCCGGTGGGCGAAGATCTCCCGGCCCGGCCGCGGCGCGATCATCGACCCGCCGCCGACCGTCTTCGCGACGGCCGGATGCCGGGCGGGGGCGTCGAACAGATAGGTCTCGACGACCGACTTGCCGGTGTACTCGGGGGTCGCGGCGGACAGCAGCGGCCGTACCCGCGACCACGCGCCGTCCGCGCCGACCAGCAGGCCGGTGACGACGGTGCCGCCGTCGGCGAACGTCACCTCGTGGCGCCCGTCGCCTACGGCGCGGGTGCCGCTCACCTTGTGTCCCCACCGCACGGTGCCGGCCGGGAGCGAGTCGAGCAGCATCCGCCGCAGGTCGCCGCGCTGCACCTCGGGCCGGCCGCCGGTGCCGTCGTCGGCCTTGTCCAGCAGAACGGTCCCGTCCGGGTCGAGGACCTTCAGGGCCTGCCGGCCCGCCAGCACCAGGCCACGGAACTCGTCCGTCAAGCCGGCTGCTCGCAGCGCGAGCTGGCCGTTGTAGTCGTGGATGTCGAGCATCCCGCCCTGCGAGCGCGCGGACGGGGACGTCTCCGCCTCGTACACCGTGGCCGGTATGCCGCGCAGGTGCAGGACGCGGGCGAGCACGAGGCCGCCGAGTCCGGCGCCGATGATCGTGACGTCAGTGGTCATGAGGGGCTTCCCTACTGATCGGGTCGGTCGGGGCGGTGCGACGCCGGTGGCGACCGGCTCGACGCCGGTCCGCGGCCGGCCGGCGCCGACGAGATCCACTGTCCCGGCGGCCGTCAACAGATCACCGACAGTTCACCGACCGCCGCCGACAGCTGCCGCCAACCACCGACAACCGGCCGACACCGGTGCCGGCCGGGCCGGGTGAACGGCGTCAGCCGGTCATCGGCCCGCTCGGATCACGTCGTCGAATCCGGCGGCCCCGGAGCGTCCAGAACCCTCCGGGGCGACGCCCGCCGCGCGCTCGTGAGCCGTTCGACGGCCAGGGGAACGGGACGGCGCCCCCGGCGATGCGCATACTGCGTACCCGCAGGCCGTAGCCGGTGGCGAGGTCGCGGGCCCGGGTGGTGTCGTCGGCGGCGAAGCGCAGGCCGCGCACGTCCGCGACTGCGGCGCCCTCGCCTGGTACCGCGGGGATGTCAGGCACGGGCGGCCCCCGTGGTCTCGGGGCGCACCGGTGCCCAGGCGAACGGCGGGTCGGGGATGTCCCGGCGCAGCACCGGTGCCACGGCCGACTGGAACAGCTCCAGGGACGCGCGGTGCGCTGCGTCGGGCAGGCCGCTCGCGTCGGCGGGCAGGTGCAGGACCGTGTGCCCGAACCGTTCGTGATAGCGGTGCACCTTGTCGACGACCTGCTGCGGGCTGCCGATCAGCGCGGAGCTGCGGGCCACGAAGTCCTCCAGGGTCTCGAAGACCACGGGCAGACCGGTCTGTTTCTGGAAGGCGAGGTTGCTCTCGAAGATGGGCCGGTAGGTTGCGAGGGCCTCCTGCGAGGTGCGGGCCACGTACACCCCGGCGGTGCCGGCGCCGACCGCGAGGGCGGCCGGGTCGTGGCCGTGGTGGGCCCAGCGTTCGCGGTAGTGGCGGATCAGCTCGGCGTAGGGCTCGATCGGGTGGGTGACGTTGGCGGAGAACAGCGGGTCGCCGTAGCGGGCGGCCAGCTCGACGGACTCCGCGCTGGTGGCACTGCCGTGCCAGACCCGTACCGGTCGCTGGTACGGCCGCGGCCACACCTCGGCGTCCGTCAGTTCCGGACGGAAGCGGGTCCGCGCGGTGACCTTGTCCTGCCGCCAGAGCTTGCGGAACACCGCGTAGCTCTCGGCGTTGCGGTCCCACTGGTCCTCGGGCGTGAGGTGGAACAGCTCGCGCTGGGCGGTGCCGTTGCCCTTGCCGATGATCAGCTCCAGGCGGCCGCCGGAGAGGTGGTCGAGGGTGGCGTAGTCCTCGTAGGCGCGGACCGGGTCCAGCAGGCTGAGGGTGGTCACCGCGGTGAACAGGCGAATGCGCCGGGTCAGGGCGGCGATGTGGCTGAGGACGACGGTCGGTGCGGAGGAGAGGAACGGCCGCTCGTGCCGCTCCCCCACCCCGAAGCCGTCGAAGCCCAGTTCCTCCGCGAGCAGGGCGTTGCCGAGTACTTCGCGGAAGCGCGCGTGGGTGGGTTTCGGTACCCCGGTGCCGGGGTCCGGACGGTGCGCGATGAGGGTGATCGCCAGGAATCTCATGACGCCGTCCGCTCCGCGCGCGCCTCGTCGGGGTGGCTGAGTCCCAGGTGGTCGCGGAGGGTGGGGCCCTGGTAGTCGGTGCGGAAGACGCCCTGTTCCTGGAGGAGCGGGACGACCTGGTCGACGAACTCGTCGAGGCCGCCGGGGGTGAGGTGCGGGACGAGGATGAAACCGTCGGCGGCGTCCGTCTGGACGTGGTCGTTGATGGTCCGGGCGACGGTGGCCGGGGTGCCGACGAAGGTCTGCCGGCTGCCGGTCTCGATCACCAGGTCGCGGATGGACCAGTTGTTGGCGGCCGCCAGCTCGCGCCACCGGCGGGCGGTGCCGAGCGGGTCGCGGTACATGCGGACCTGGGCCCGGCCGCGGGCGACGGTGTGCTCGCCGGGCAGCGGGTCGACGTCCGGGAGCGGCCCGTCCGGGTCGTACCCGGACAGGTCGCGGTTCCAGACCCACTCCAGGTGCTTGATGGCGGTGGCGCCGCTCACCTGCTGCCGGCGCACCTCGCGGGCGAGGTCCGCCGCCTCGGCGTCGGTGTCGCCGAGGACGAAGGTCGCGGACGGCAGGATGAGCAGTTCGTCCGGGCGGCGGCCGTAGCGGGCCAGCCGGGACTTGACGTCGGTGTAGAAGGCCCGGCCGGTGTCGAGGGCGGCGTACCGGCTGAAGATGGCGTCGGCGCTGGACGCGGCGAACTCGCGGCCCTCGTCGGAGTCGCCGGCCTGGAAGATCACCGGCCGGCCCTGGGGGCCGCGGGGCACGTTGAACCGGCCGTGGATGTCGAAGTGCCGCCCTTCGTGGACGAAGGCGCCGGCCTTCGCGTCGCGCAGGAAGACACCGGCGGCCCGGTCGGCGACGATCTCGTCGCCCTGCCAGGAGTCGAAGAGTTCGCCGGCGGTGGCGAGGAACTCCTTGGCGCGGGAGTAGCGCTCCTCCTGCGGGAGGAAGCCGCCGCGGCGGAAGTTCTCGCCGGTGAAGGCGTCCCAGGAGGTGACGACGTTCCACGCGGACCGGCCGCCGGAGAGGTGATCCAGGCTGGCGAACTGGCGGGCCACCTCGTAGGGCTCGTTGAAGGTGGAGTTGATGGTGCCGGTCAGGCCGAGGCGGTCGGTGACGGCGGCGAGCGCGGCCAGCACGGTGAAGGTGTCGGGGCGGCCGACCACGTCCAGGTCGTATATCTCGCCGCCCTGTTCGCGCAGCCTGAGTCCCTCGGCGAGGAAGAGGAAGTCGAACTTGGCGCGTTCGGCGGTGCGGGCGAAGTGGGCGAAGGAGCTGAACTCGATGTGGCTGCCGGCCCGCGGATCGCTCCAGACGGTGGTGTTGTTGACGCCGGGGAAGTGGGCGGCCAGGTGGATCTGCTTCACGGGCTTGTGGGTCTGCTGCACGGGCTTGCTCATGGCGCGGGTCTCCTTCCGCTCAGACGGCGGCGTAGCGGTTGGCGGGGCGGGGCAGACCGAGCAGGCCGCGCAGGGTGCCGGCCTCGTAGGCGCGGCGGAAGGCGCCGCGGCGCTGGAGTTCGGGGACGAGTTTCCGGCTGATGGCCGGGAGGTCGTGCCCGGCCACGGCGGGGCGCAGCCGGAAGCCGGTCAGCCCGGCGGCGGCGAACTCCTGGAGCAGGTCGGCGAGTTGGGCGGGGCTGCCGGTGAAGACACGGGCGTCGCCGGTGTACTCCTCATCCGCGAGGGTGTCGAGCCGGTCGCGCCGGGCGGCGGCCGCGGCGGGGGTGTCGTCGAGGAACACCACCAGGTCGCCGAAGAGGTGCAGGGGTTCCCCGGCGCGGCCCGCGGCCAACTGCTCGGCCCGGACCTCGGCGACGATCGCCCGGACCTGGCCGGTGTCGTGCGGGGTGACGTAGCCGACGTCGGCGGCGCGCGCCACCAGCCGGTAGGGCACGGTGTCGTGGGCCAGCGCGGTGACCAGGGGCTGGCCCTGTGGCGGGCGCGGGGTGATGGAGGGGCCCCGGACGCTGAAGTGCCGGCCCTCGAAGTCGATGTAGTGCAGCTTGTTCCGGTCGATGAACCGGCCGGTGGCGGCGTCCCGGATCTCGGCGTCGTCCTCCCAGCTGTCCCAGAGCCGGCGCACCACCTCCACGTAGTCGGCGGCCTCGTCGAACAGGTCGGCCACCAGGGCCCGGGTGGCCGGGTCGTCGTACGCCGCGATGCGCGCGACGGTGCGCCGACCGAAGTGGGCGGCCTCGTTCGGCCGGGCGGTGATCTGGACCCGCAGGCCGGCCCGGCCGGTGCTGACGTAGTCCAGGGTGGCGATGGCCTTGGAGATGTGGAACGGCTCGGTGTGGGTGGCCACCACGGTCGGCACCAGGCCGATGTGCCGGGTCAGCGGGGCGACACGGGCGGCGACGAGCACCGCGTCGAGCCGGCCGCGGACCTGGTCGCGGCGGTCGTCGGGGTCCAGGAAGTGCGCGGACTGCGGGCCGAGGCCGTCCTCGATGGTGACGAAGTCGAGCAGGCCGCGCTCGGCCTCGGCGACCAGGCCGGCCCAGTACCCGGCGGTGAACAGGTCGTGCGGGCGGGCCGCCGGGTCGCGCCAGGCGGCGGGGTGCCAGCCGGCGCCGTCCAGGGCGACGGCGAGATGGAGGGGGACGGGGGAGGTCGAGGACACGGGGATGCCTTCCTGGAGGTCCGGGACAGAGGTCCGTGTGGTCCGGGGCGGTTTATGCGGACAGAGGTCCGTGTGGTCCGGGGCGGTCCATGGGGACAGGCGTCGGTCCCGCCGGTGGCCGCGCGGGGGCGCGGTGGTGCGCGGTAGTGCGCGGGGTAGTGCGCGGCGCGGTGCGGGTGGGTGCGGCGGGCCGACGGCGGGGCGGGCGGCGTCAGGAACGACAGAGCGCGCCGGCCACGCGCTGGAGATCGATGTGCGGCCGGGAGTACAGGTGCACGGCGCGGGCTGCGTGGGCCACGTCCGTCACCTCCCCCGGGCCGGGCGCGCGGAACTGCCGCGCGGTCGTCTTCGCGATTCCCAACGCCTTGATCAGACCTGGTGTTCCCGTTTCACGCAACCCCCTCGGGCCGGCCGGCGATCGAGGACGGAGGGCCGGCTGCCGCGTCCGGCCCGGCCACGGGGCCGCGTTGACATCCCGGACGACCGCGCTCACACTCGACCGCATGCCCGAGGTTCCGCTGCTCACCCGTGAGCTCTGTGTCGACCTCGTCCGCGTGTCCAGCGCCCGGTGTTGAGCTGATCCCCGCTCCGCCGGGCGGGCCGCCCGTGCCGGGGGCCCGTGGCGACCGTTCGTCCCGCGCCGCCGTGCCGGGCCCCTCCGCGCCGCCCGTCGGCCCCGCCTCGTAGCCCCCCCTTCCGCCGGCCGGTGGTCCCGTCATGGCCGCCCGCCGCCCAGCGATCGGACCCGACATGAGCGAGCGGTTCCTCTGGTACATCACTTCGGCGGCGCCTCCGCGGCGGCCGAGCGGGTGGCGGCGGCCGAGGCCGACGTCCAGCTCTTCTGGGGCGACCCGCTGGACGGTCTCGCCAAGCGGGTCGACCAGCTGCGGCGGCTGAGCGAGGAGGTCGGCCGCCGGCACCGGCCGCTGGAGTTCGGGCTGCGGATCACCACCCTGGTGCGCGACACCGCCGAGCAGGCGTGGCACGACGCCGAGCGGAAGGTCGCCGCGATGGCGGGCGCGGCGCAGGAACTGACCTGGACCGGAAACCGGGCGACGGCGGTCGGGCAGCGCCAGCTGTTCGAGCTGGCCGGGCGCGGCGAGGTCCTCGACACCTGCCTGTACACCGCGCCGGGCCGGGTCGGCGGCGGCGGAGCGGCCACCACCTGGCTGGTCGGCTCGGCCGACGACGTCGCCGGGGCGCTGGACGCCTACCGGAAACTCGGCATCAGCCACTTCGTGCTCTCCGACACCCCCTACCGGCGGGAGATCGTCCGCATCGGCGACCAGCTGCTGCCCAGGCTGCGCGGCCGGGCCGGCGCGCCCTGACCGGGCGGGGCGGACACAGCGAGGCCCGCCGGCCTGTGGACCGGCGGGACCTTTGTACTGCTGTACTGCGTACTGCGCGGGCGGACCCGGTCAGGCGGGGGTGATGTTCTCCGCCTGCGGGCCCTTCTGGCCCTGCGTGATGTCGAACGTGACGGCCTGGCCCTCCTGGAGCTCACGGAAGCCCGACGCGTTGATGTTGGAGTAGTGCGCGAAGACGTCGGGGCCACCGCCGTCCTGGGCGATGAACCCGAAGCCCTTCTCCGCGTTGAACCACTTGACGGTGCCGCTGGCCATGTTGATGCCTTCCGATCGGTGACGGGTCCGCACGGTGCGTTCCCGGAGGTGGTCGTCCTGGTCCTCGGGCACACAGCAGAACGCCCGCGCCACGGCGCGGGCTGGTACGGCGAACCACGACATCTGCTGCTGACGCTACACGGCGGCACGGTGCCCTGCCAACGGGGAACGTCATAGTCACCGCCCGGAGTTGCGCCTGGTCACGAGCGGACCGTTGTGCGGGCCGCCGGTCAGGGCGCGGCGGGCCGCTCCAGTACGTCGGCCACCGTCCCCAGGTCCGCGTCCGGTTCGGCCGTCCTGGCCAGGGACCAGAACAGCAGGGCGACGCCCGTCGCGCCGGGGTCGGGCGCGCCGAGGGCGCGTTCGCCCAGGTAGGAGGCGCGGCCCCGGCGGGCCTTGATGGCGGCGGTGGCGCGCGCTCCGGCGAGGGCGGCGCGGGCCGCGTCCGCGAAGCCCGCGCCGCCGTCGAGGGCGTCGCGGGCGGGCACCAGCGCGTCGACCAGGGTGCGGTCGCCGGGCTCGGCCTCGCCGACGCGCTGGATGGCGGCCAGTCCCTCGCGCACCCCGGCCGCCCAGCCCTCGCGGCCGTCCCCGTGCGCGGCCAGCGCCCGGCCGATCTCCTGGAACAGCAGGCCGATCAGCGGGCCGCTGGTGCCGCCCACCTCGTCGAGGAAGACGCCGGCGGCGACCGTGAAGGGGGCCTCGGCCCGGTCCCCGTCGAGCGCGCGCTCCACGCCGTCGAGGCCCTCGCGGAGGTTGTCGCCGAAGTCTCCGTCGCCGGAGAGCTGGTCGAGGGCGGTCAGCTCGTCGTGCGCGGTGCGGGCGGCCTGCGCGTAGGTGCGCAGCACCTTTTCCTGGTCGGCGGTGGTGTTGGTCATCGGGCGGTCTCCGAAACGGGGAAGGCGGGGGTCAGGGCGGGCGCGTGCCACCAGTCGAGCCAGTTCTCGCGCAGCGCGGTCACGGTCACCGAGAAGCCGCTCATGTCGAGGGCGGGCACGAAGGTGCCGACAAGCTGTCCGGCGACCTGCACGCCGCGCCCGGCGAGGACCTGGCGGACCCGGTCGTGGACGGCGTACAGCTCCAGGAGGGTGGTCGCGCCCAGGCCGTTGACCAGCAGCAGTACGGTGTCCGGGCCGCTGTCCGGCAGGGCGTCGAGGACCTGCCCGGTCATCCGGTCGACGAGGTCCTCGAAGGCGGGGCGGGGCACGGTCCGCGCGGCGCGTTCGCCGTGGATGCCGACGCCGTACTCGATCTCGCCCTCCGCCAGCTCGAACGCCTCGCCGCCGCGGCCGGGCGCGGTCTGGGCGCGGGCGGCGACGGCGATACTGCGGGAGGCGGCCGCGAACGCCGCGCCCGCCTCGGCCAGTTCGTCCAGGCCCAGGCCCGCGTCGGCCGCGCCGCCGAGCAGCTTCTCCACGACGACGGTGGCGCCGGTGCCGCGGCGGCCGGTCGCGGTCTCCGCGTCGTCGGTGGCGAGATCGTCGTCGACCAGGACCCGGCGCACCGGGATGCCGTCGGCGCGCAGGCGTTCGGCGGCGATGCCGAAGTTGATGCGGTCGCCGGTGTAGTTCTTGACCACGTGCACGACGCCGTCCGGGCCGGCGACGGCGCGGGAGGCAGCGTGGACCTGGCGGTTGTGCGGGGAGGCGAAGATTCGGCCGGGCACGGCGGCGTCCAGCATGCCGCGGCCGACGAACCCGGCGTGCAGCGGCTCGTGCCCCGAGCCGCCTCCGGACAGCAGGCCCACCCGGCGGCCGGGGTGGCGGTCGCGGGCGGTGACGTAGAACGGGTCCTCGTGGAGGCGGACGAGGCCGGGATGGGCGAGCGCGAAGCCGCGCAGGGCGGCGTCCACGGGCGCGTCGGCCGGCAGGAAGAGGTGATTCACGGCGTTGCGGTCCTTTCGGTGGTGCGCCCGGTCACGGTATCCACCCCGTCCGCGTTCCCCTCGCCCGGCCCGGCCGTGTCGCGCCCGGCGGACGGGACGAGAGCCGCCCCCTCCTCCGGTACGGCGGCTAGCCGTCCGTCCGGTGCGTGACGCGGATCTTGGACTGGCCGTGGCCGAGGCGCTCCCAGTCGGCCATGAACCGGGCCGTCAGGCCGTGGTCGGCGGCCAGGGCGAGCAGTGTCTCGGTGCGGTAGTAGAAGTCCTCCCGCAGCACGTGGTGTTCCGCGCCCTCCGTGCGGTCGAAGGTGAAGTCGAACCAGCCGCCGGGGGCCAGGAGGCGGCCGAGGTGGGCGAAGCACTCCTCGATCACCGGCAGCGGCGAGTGCGAGAAGACGCTGTGCGCGTGCACCACGTCGAACCGGCCGGCCGGCAGGAAGCCCAGCGTGAGGTCGCGGACCGGGGTCAGGGTCGGCAGCCGGTCCTGGAGGCCCTGGGCCCGGAGCGTGTCCTGGGCGGCGAACAGGATGTCCGGCGAGATGTCGACGCCGTAGTAGTGGCCGGGGTCGAGGTACTCGATGAACCGCCAGCCCGCGCGCAGGTTGCCGCAGCCGATCTCCAGCATGCGGTGCTCCGGGAGCAGCCCGTGCTCCAGCAGGTAGTCGAACTGCATCGCCCCCAGCGCCAGCCAGCGTTCCCGGCTGCGGCTGCCCACGGCCGCGTCCGGGTCGCGACGCGTGTCCGAGCGCATGACCGCGCGGTAGTAGGCGACGTGGTCCGGCGAGCGGTGGCGCAGCCAGGCGTCGCGGACGGTGCGGCGCAGGTGCCGGGGCACCCGGGCGGGGTGGCGCAGCGCGTAGGACAGGCGGTGGCCGAGGGCGGCGCGGTTGGCGGTGAGGTTCTTGGGCATGGCGGTGCTCGTTCTCCGTAGGGTGTCCCGGGGTGCGTCCGGGGCCGGTGCCAGCAGTCTCGTGGGCGGGACGGTGCGGGGCGTCCCCCGTGCGGTCACGGCCCGAAAGCCGGAACGGGCCATGCCGATGTCGGCCGATCGGATGATGTGCCGGGCGGGGCGCGCGGGTATATCTGGTGGGGCAGGCACGGGCGAGGCGACGGGAACGCGGCGGTGGAGCGAGACGGCACGGAGCCGGACCCGGACGCGCGCTGGCTGACGGCCGCCCTGGACATCGCGTTCGTCCTGCTGCTGGGCGGCGCGGTCGCCCGGCTGCTGACCCACGGCCCCGCCGACGGCGCCCGCACCGGGGGGCTGCTGGCCCTGTTCCTCGTCTTCGGGGCCCTCTGCCTGTTCGGGCGGCGGCGGGCGCCGGGGCCGCGGTCCGGCGAGCGGCCCACCGCCCGGCACCTGCTCTGGCTGGGCGCGGTGCTCGCGCTCTGGCTGGTGCTGCTCACCCTGGAGCCCAGTGCCACCTGGTGCACCATGCCGCTGCTGTTCACCGGGCTGCACCGGCTGCCGGTACGGCTCGCGGTGCCGCTGGCCACCGTCCTGGTCGTGCTGGTGGTCGTCTCCGAAGTGCGGATCGCCGGCGCCCGGGTCACCGAGGGCGGCTTCAACCCGAACCTGGTGATCGCGCCGGTGGCCCTCGGCATCGTCGCCACGGCCGTCCTCGTGCACAGCCGGCGGCTGACCGCCCGGCAGCGGCGGCTCATCGACGACCTGGTGCGGGCCCGCGGCGAACTGGCCGCCACCGAGCGGCACGCAGGCATCCTGGCCGAGCGCCAGCGGCTGTCGGCGGACATCCACGACACCGTCGCGCAGAGCCTGTCCAGCCAGCAGATGCTGCTCCAGGCCGCGCAGCGGCACTGGCACACCGCGCCGGACACCGCGCACGCGCACGTACGGGACGCCGCCGCGACCGCGGAGCGCGCGCTCGCCGAAGTACGCCGGTTCGTCCGTGACCTGGCACCGCTGGATCTCGCCGGGCACAGCCTCGTGCAGGCGCTGCGCGCGCTCGCCGCACGGGACGGCGGGCCGGGGCCGGACGTCGAGTTCCGGCTGGACACCGCCGACGGCACGCCGGGAGCCGCCGGTGCGCTGCCCGGACCGGCCGAGGCGGCGCTGCTGCGGGTGGCCCAGCAGGCACTGGCCAACACGCGGGAGCACGCCGGGGCGAGCCGGGCCGTGATCACCCTGACCTGTCTGGAGGACCGGATCACCGTGGACATCGCCGACGACGGACGCGGCTTCGACCCGTACGGCCCCGGCCCCCGCCGGCCGGCCCGCCGGGACCGGGCCGCCGGCCGCGGCCACGGTCTGGCGCTGATGCGGATGCGGGCCCGGGGGGCCGGCGGCACGCTCGCCGTCGAGTCGGCGCCCGGTGAGGGGACCGTGGTGACGATGTCCGTGCCGTTCGCCGCGGCCACCACCGGGGCGGTGGCGCGGTGACCGTGCGGGTACTGCTCTGCGACGACCACGCCGTCGTCCGCGCCGGGCTGCGCGCCCTGCTGTCCAGTACCGACGGGATCGACGTCGTCGGGGAGGCGGGCAGTGGCGAGGAGGCCCTCGGCATGGTCGCGGGGCTGCGGCCGGACGTGGTGCTCATGGACCTGCAACTGGGCGCCGGCCTGGACGGGGTGACGGCCACCCGGCGGCTGACCGCGCCGGCCGCCGGTCACGTGCCGCGGGTGCTGGTCCTCACGATGTTCGACACCGACGCCGACATCGCCCGGGCCGTCGCCGCGGGCGCCACCGGATACCTGCTGAAGGCCGAGCCGCCGGAACGGCTGTTCGCGGCGGTCCGGGACGCCGCGGCCGGCCGCGCCGTGCTGTCCGGATCGGTCGCCGACCGGGTGGTGTCCCGGCTGCGCGCCCCCGGCCCCGCCCTCACCCCGCGCGAGCGCGACATCCTCGGCCGCCTCGCCCAGGGCCTGGGCAACCGGGAGATCGCCCGCTCCCTGTTCCTGAGCGAGGCCACCGTCAAGACCCATCTGAGCCGGGTCTACGCCAAGCTGGGCGTACGCACCCGGTCCGGCGCCGTGGCGGCGGCGGCCCGGCACCGGCTGCTGCCGTGACCGGCGCCCGCCGACCGACCGGGCGGGCCGTCCCGCCCGGTCAGGCCGGGCCCCGGGCGCCGGGCTGGTGGGCGGCGAACCAGGCGGCGGTGGCCGGGTCGAGCGGCGGGACGTCGACCGGGGTGCCTCCGGAGCGCAGTGACGCGGTGGCGGCCAGGCCCGCGGCGACCGCCTCGCGGGCGGCGACCGGCGAGGTGTCGGTGGCACCGCCGTGGGCGGCGAAACGCAGGAACTCGGCGACGATGGCCTGGTCCGCGCCGCCGTGCTCGCCGCCGTTCTCGTCGGTGACCGTCAGGTTCAGGTCGGCGTCCGGCCGGTAGCCGGAGCGGCGCCGGTTCCAGACTTTGATCACCGGGTCGTCGCCCTCGATGCCGTCCCCGAAGTTCTCCATGCGGCCCTCGTCGCCGATGACCGTGTAGTTGCGCCAGTAGTCCGGGGTGAAGTGGCACTGCTGGTAGCTGGTCAGCACCCCGTTGTCGAGGCGGGTGAGCATCATGCTGATGTCCTCGACGTCGACGACCGGGTTGAGGTCGCGCAGGGCCGAGGGCGGCCAGACCTCCGTGTCGAACCAGTCCTGGACCCGCTGCGGCCCCTGCGGGGCGGTGCGCCGGTGCGGGTTGTCGCCGTGGACGGCGAGGTCGCCGAGGGCGGTCACCGAGCGGGAGTAGCCGCCCGCCAGCCAGTGGATGGCGTCCAGGTCGTGCGCGCCCTTCTGGAGCAGCAGACCGGCGGTCCGGGCGCGTTCGGCGTGCCAGTCCTTGAAGTAGTAGTCGCCGCCGTGGCCGACGAAGTGCCGGCACCACACCGCGCGCACCCGGCCGATCGCGCCCTCGTCGATGATCCGCCGCATCCGGCGCAGCACCGGCAGATGGCGCAGGTTGTGCCCGACGTACAGGCGGGTGCGGGTGCGGGCGGCGGTGGCCAGGACGCGGTCGCAGTCGGCGAGGTCGACGGTCAGGGGCTTCTCGGCGAAGACGGCGACGCCGGCTTCGAGGAAGAACAGGGCGGGCGCGGTGTGCGCGTCGTCGGGGGTGAGGACGAACACCGCGTCGAGGTCGTCGGCGAGCAGGTCCTCGTACCGTTCGTGGACCCGGACGTCGGCGCCGAAGAGCTTTCGCGCGTCGGCGCGGCCGCGTTCGGCCGGATCGGCGCAGGAGACCACCCTGGCGGTTCCCGGCCGGTCGGCCAGGGTGGCCAGCTGGGCGCGCTGGCCGACCCCGACGACGCCGACGCGCAGTTCGGGCGGGGAGGCGGACATGGTCATCCCTTCGTTCCGGACCTGGCTGCCACGACGATAGATGCTCGAAAGTGTTCGTTCAATGGCTGTAATGAGCACATGTGCGCATCGCTATGACGATCCGGTAACGCCGTGGGTGGCCCGCGAGCGGCGGGGCGGGTCCGGCCCGCCCCGCCGGGGTGGTCAGCCCACCGCGAGGGTGAACACGTGCAGGTTCGCGTTGTCCGGCAGCCGCACCTCGCTGATCCGCTTGCCGTCCGGCGCGGTGAACGGCTCGGTGGCGAAGACGTACGTCGCCACCGGGTCCTGGTCCGCGCCCGCGACGTTGCGGTACGCGGCCTTGGCGACGGTCGCGTTGCCGTACTGGACGGTGCCGCCCCCGCCGCCGACGGTCCAGTCGGTGAAGGCCAGGTCGACGGTGTCCGTGCTGCCGTCGGTGTAGGTGACGGTGGCCGCGGACTTCTGGTTGCCGTTGACGGCGCTGCCGATGAAGGACAACCGGGCCGCCGGGTCGGTCAGTTCGACGCTCTGGCCGGTGGCGGCGGCGTTGTCCGGGCGGCCGGCCGGGGAGTCCGGCCAGGTGAAGGTGAGGCCGTCGGCGGTGCCCCGCTCCCCCGGGGTCAGGCCGGCCGCCGCCAGCGCCTGGCGGGAGTAGCTCCAGCCGCCGCCGTCGTAGTCGGCCTCGTCGTGCTCGCCCTCGTCGTCGGAGACACCGGTGTTGTTGTAGGCGGCCAGGAGGGTGCCGGGGGCGGCGACGGTGAGGGCGACGGGTTGTTCGTAGGAGCTGTCGCCCGAGGTGACGGTGACCCGCACGTCGTAGAAGCCCTGGGCGGTGTCGGGGCCGGCGGTCAGTTCGATCCGCTGGGCTCCGTCGGTGACGGTGCCCTCGGCGGGGCTCGCCGTGATGCCGTCGGGGGTGTCGACCTCGAAGCGCACGTCGGGTCCTTGGCCGCCGCTGACCGCCAGGGCGCGGATGCCGACCGTGGTGCTGTCGCCGGGGGCGAGGGTGGCGGCGGTCGGTCCGACGCCGATCTGGTAGGGCTGCTCGCCGTCCCGGAAGGACGGCGGGGCCTGGTCGGCGCCCCACGAGGTGTCGGGGGTGGCGGAGAGGGTGTAGTCGAGCCGGCCGCCGTGCTCGACGACGGAGGCGGGCAGCCACGGACGGTCGCTGGTGCGGCCGTTGACCTTCAGCGAGTGGATGTACGGCGCGTCGGCCGCCGCGCCCTCGGCCCGGACGGAGATGTCCTTGCCGCCCGGCCGGTCGATCTCCACGCGCGGGAACAGCGGGGAGGCGAGGACGAGTTCGGCGCGGGAGGGCACCTGCGGGTACATGCCGAGCGCGGAGAACACGTACCAGGACGACATCGCGCCGAGGTCGTCGTTGCCCGGGATGCCGCCCGGCCCGGTCGACCAGAGTTCGCCCATCGCGGCGCGGACGGTCTGCTGCGCCTTGTAGGGGGCGCCCGCGTAGTCGTACAGGTAGGGCACGTTGATGGACGGCTCGTTGTCCATGCCGGACTTGTCACCACCGCCGCCACTGAAGGACCAGTCGCCGCCGTCGTCGTGGAAGAAGGTGTCCAGGCGCTTCAGTGCCTGGTCGGTGCCGCCCATGGCCGCGAACAGTCCGGCCGGGTTGTGCTGCACCATCCAGGTGTACTGGGCCGCCGTGCCCTCGACGAAGCCGTTGCCGGTGGCCGGGGTGAAGCCGGTGACCCAGCTGCCGTCGGCCTTGCGGTTGGCGATGTAGCCGCCGGTCGGGTCGGCGGCGATGTTGAAGTTGTTCTGCCAGTACTGGGAGCGGGCGGCGAAGGTCTTCGCGGTGCCCTGCTGCCCGGCCTCGGCGGCGAGCTGGGAGAGCGCGAAGTCGGCGCCGGACATCTCCAGGGTCTCGGCGGCGCCGCCCCAGGCGTTGGAGACGGACGGCATGTAGTGCAGGTCCAGGTACTTGTCGAGGGAGGGCCGCTGGCCCACCGACAGCACCGGCTTCCCGGCCGCCGACAGGTCCTGTTCGGTCGGTACGGTGGCCGCCTTCACCAGCGACTTCAGCGCGCCCTTGAGGTCGAAGCCGGTGCCGCCGAAGGCGTGGATGCCGGCCAGGGCGATCGGTGAGGGGTCGCCGTTCATGACGTGCGTGCCGCTCACCCCGTGCAGCCAGCGGTCCCAGATGCCGCCGTTCTGTTCGGCGGTCTCGTACAGCGACTGGGCGATGTCGGAGCCCACGTCCGGGTTCAGCAGGGTCAGCAGCTGGACCTGGTTGCGGTAGACGTCCCAGCCGGAGAAGGTGCCGTACTGCGCCCGGTGGCCGCGGCCGACGCGGTGCACCTTGTCGTCGGGGCCGCGGTATCTGCGGTCGGCGTCACTGACCACGTTGGGATGGAACAGGGCGTGGTAGAGCGCGGTGTAGAAGGTGGTGCGCTCGTCGTCGGTGCCGCCGCCGACCCGGATGGCGTCGAGGTGGTCCCGCCAGGCGTCGTGGGCGGCCTTCTCGACCGAGGCGAAGGTACGGCGGGGCGGGTTCTCGGCCTTGAGGTTGGCCTCGGCGCCGGCCTGGTCGACGTAGGAGATGCCGACCTTGACGCCCACCGGTCCGCTGCCGGGCGCGAACTCGACGTAGCCGCCGGCGCCCTTGCCGGCGACGGGCTGGCCGCCGTTCGCGAAGCCGCCGGTGCCGCCGGATGCGGTGGTCGAGCCGGGGCTGAGCTGGTCGTCGTGCCAGGTGCCGGTGGTCTTGAAGGCGCGGTCGAACTCCGCGGTGAAGTGCAGGGTGTAGTAGGAGCGTTGGCCCTCGGGGTCGAGGTAGCCGCAGAAGTTGCCGGAGGTGACGGAGCCGGAGATGGTCCGGGTCTTCGGGTCGATCTTCACCGTGGAGTCGGTGGAGCCGACCTCGGAATTGGCGGTGCGGATCAGGAGGCTGGCGGGCTTGTCGGCCGGGTAGCTGAACCGCGCCGAGCCGGTGCGGGCGGTCGCGGTCAGGTCGGCGGTGACTCCGGAGGCGAGGCCCACCTTGTAGTGGCCGGGCTCGGCGGTCTCGTCGTCATGGCTGAAGTCGGCGGCGTAGACCGCGTCCTTGGTGTCACTGGCCGGGGAGGAGGTGACCTCGCCGGCGTAGGGGAAGAACGGGATGTCGCCGCTGCCGCCCGCGCAGCCGGTGCCGGACATGTGGGTCAGGCTGAAGCCGCGGACGCGGGTGGCGTCGTAGTGGTAGCCGCCGGGGGCGGTGGTGCGGGTGGCGTCGCCTCTGGTGGTCTCCGGGCTCCAGGAGAGCATGCCGAACGGCACGACGGCACCGGGATAGGTGTCGCCGCCGTTCTTGCTGCCGATCAGCGGATCGACGTAGGCGGTGGGGTCCTTGACGAGGGACAGGTCGGGTGGGGCGGCGGACACCGCCAGGGCGGGGGTGCCGCCGCCGACCGCGAGGGCCGCGGCCAGCAGCAGGGACATCGGACGGAAACGCATGACGCGGCCCCTCCTCGGGACGGGTCGCGCACCACGGGTCGCACAAGCCGCAGGGACAGTAGCGTGAACGGGCGGCGTCGCGGAAGAGCGCCTTCGCCCAGTGGGGTGTGGGCGGGGGCCGGGGCCCGGACGCGGACGGGTCGGCTCCGCCGCGGGGTTGACATCGTTGTCCGTCGGCGCGGTAGTGTCGTGGCGTCATCACGACAACGTTGTCGCACCGTCAGGTCGCACAAGCCACTCGTGCAAGCCACCCGCACAAGCCCCTCGCGCAAGCCCTTCGCACAAGCATTCGTTGAGCCGCGTGCGCGAGCAGTCGTTCAGCCACGTGCGCAAGTCACCTGTGCCCGCCGCCGCTTCGCGCGGCGTTCCGAGAGGCACCGGGGCCGCACTCCGCCCGCGGGAGTGCGGCCCGTGTCCTCGCGCTGCCCAGCCGCCGGTCGGTCAGGCGGCGCGCCGGAACCGGGGATAGCGGGTACGGGCGGGCAGGCCGAGGAGTTCGTGCAGCGCCGATCCGTCCTCCGCCCAGCGCCGCAGCCGCTCCCGGTCGACCCAGTGGACCGCGTGCCGGTCCCCCCACGCCCGGGCGTCGCGGGTGAAGGACCCGTTGGTGACGACGACCGCGTGGTCCGCCCCGTGCACCGGCCCGGCCGTCCCCTTCACCGTGTACATCACCGCCGAGCCGACCTTCCCGGCGACCCTGGTGTGCTTGGCCTGCACGACGATCCGGCCGCGTATCGCGTGGTCGCCGATGACGTCGGCGGCCTGGTCCCCGCCGCCGCCCACCCGCCGGGCCGGCCAGCCGTCCCGGACGAGGAGGTCCCGCAGCGCGCGCTCGAAGTCCCGGTCGTCCATGGCGTCGAGCGCGGCGAGGGTGAGGCGCAAGGCGGCCAGCCGCGCCCTGTCGCCGCGCCGGGCCGCGAAGGTCCGGCGAAGCCGCCACGCCGCGGCCGCCGCCGCGAGCGCGGCGAGCACCAGCAGCACCGGCCATGCCGCGGCCGCCGCTTCTACGGCCGCGGCGGCCGTCCGGACGGCCAGTACCAGCACGGCCAGCGCCACGACGGCCGCCGAGAACAGCTCGGCCGGCCCGCGCGGGCGGCGCGGTCGCCGGCGCCGCCGCCGCACC
This sequence comes from Streptomyces sp. JW3, assembly GCF_052216785.1. Classification (NCBI taxonomy): domain Bacteria; kingdom Bacillati; phylum Actinomycetota; class Actinomycetes; order Kitasatosporales; family Streptomycetaceae; genus Streptomyces; species Streptomyces sp. JW3. The sequence continues at coordinate 26,629 of NZ_JBQOUX010000108.1, forward strand.
CCCGTCACCGC
>NZ_JBQOUX010000109.1:0-26625 GCF_052216785.1 Streptomyces sp. JW3
GCACGGCTCGGCGGGCGCCGTCGCCGCCCAGGCGCTGCGCCGGATCGGCGCCGGGCCCGCCCCCGACGCCCCCGCCGACGGCACCCTCACCGTGCTGCTCAGCGGCCGCGAGGGCGCGCTGCCCGCGCCCGCGCTCGGCTACGCCGAGGGCCGGCTGCTGCGGACGGTCACGCCGGCGCGCTGAGCCGGCCGGGCGCCCGGTCGGCCCAGCGACCCCGCGCAGCGCGGTACACGCGGCGCCAATCGTGAGTAACCTCTTTGCCATGAGGGACCACCCCCACGGCGGGCACGTGCCCCACCCCGATGTCTGGACCGGCCGCGCCACCAACCGGGTCCAGTGGTTGCTGGCGCTGATCGGCGCCGCCTGCATGGCACTCGGTATCGAGCTGGCCGTCGCCTCGGCCTGGGAGTCCGGCAGCGCCGCGCTGGCCATGGCCGTCGTCGGCTGCATCGCGGCCGGGCTGCTGGTGCTCTTCGGCACCCTGGCCTTCGTGCACGTCGCCCTGAAGGTCGACCGGGAATGCCTCGAAGTGCGCTGCGGTCACATCGGCGTCCCGCGCCGCCGCATCCCGCTGTCGCACGTGGCCGGTGCCGAGTTCGCCCCGATCGTGTGCCCGCGCCACTGGGGCGGCTGGGGCTACCGGTGGCGACCGGAGAAGGGCACCGCCGTCGTGGTCCGGCGCGGCGAGGGCGTGGTGCTGCGCCTGTGGGACGGCCATACGTTCACCATCACCGTGGACGACGCGGAGGCCGCCGTACGCGTCATCAAGGACCGGCTGCGGCCGAAGGCCCCCGGCACCGCGCACTGAGGCGGTGCCCGAGCCGGGCCCAGGTCGCCCACGTACACTCCCGGGGTGACCGTCACCGCACCATCCGTCGCCGGGCCGGACCGGCCGGACCCGCGGACCGAGCCCGCCTCGCGCGCCGCGCGCCTCGGCCGCCGGCTGCTCCCCGCCGCCGCCTGCGCCCTGGCCGGCGTCCTGCTCTACGTCAGCTTCCCGCCGCGCACCCTGTGGTGGCTGGCGCTGCCCGCGTTCGCCGTCTTCGGCGGGGTGCTGCGCGGGCGCGGCTGGAAGGCGGGCCTCGGCCTCGGCTACCTCTTCGGCCTCGGCTTCCTGCTGCCGCTGCTGGTGTGGACCGGCGTGGAGGTCGGCCCCGGGCCCTGGCTGGCGCTGGCCGCGGTCGAGGCGCTGTTCGTCGCGCTGGTCGGCGCCGGGGTGGCCGCCGTCGCCAAGCTGCCCGCCTGGCCGGTGTGGGCGGCGGCGATCTGGACGGCCGGCGAGGCGGCACGCGCGCGGGTGCCGTTCGAGGGCTTCCCCTGGGGCAAGATCGCCTTCGGCCAGGCCGACGGTGTCTTCCTCCCGCTCGCCGCGCTGGGCGGCACCCCGGTGCTCGGCTTCGCGGTCGTCCTGTGCGGCTTCGGCCTGTACGAGGCGGTACGGCTGGCGGCGGCCGCCCGGCGCACCCGCGCGGTACGCAAGGGCGCGGCCGTCGCCGCCCTGCTGAGCGTGGCCGTCCCCGTCCTGGGCGCCCTCGCCGCCAAGGCGCTGGTCAGCGACGCGGCGGAGGACGGCACCACCACCGTCGCCGTCGTGCAGGGCAACGTGCCCCGCGCGGGGCTCGCCTTCAACGCCCAGCGCCGCGCGGTGCTCGACTACCACGCGCGCGAGACACGGCGGCTGGCCGCCCAGGTCGACGCCGGCAAGGTGGCCCGCCCCGACATCGTGCTGTGGCCGGAGAACTCCTCCGACATCGACCCGTTCGCCAACGCCGACGCCTATGACGTCATCGACGCCGCCGCCAAGGCGATCAAGGCCCCCATCTCGGTCGGCGGCGTCGTCAAGCGCGACGGCAAGCTCTACAACGAGCAGATCCTCTGGGACCCCGACAAGGGCCCCGTCGACACCTACGACAAACGGCAGATCCAGCCGTTCGGCGAGTACCTGCCGCTGCGCTCTCTGATCGGCGCCATCAACAGCGACTGGACGTCGATGGTCAGCCAGGACTTCAGCCGCGGCACCGAACCCGGCGTCTTCACCATGGCCGGCACCCGCGTCGGCCTGGTCACCTGCTACGAGGCCGCCTTCGACTGGGCGGTGCGCTCCGAGGTCACCGACGGCGCCCAGCTGATCTCGGTGCCCAGCAACAACGCCACGTTCGACCGCAGCGAGATGACCTACCAGCAGCTCGCCATGTCCCGGGTCCGCGCCGTCGAGCACAGCCGGACCGTCACCGTGCCGGTGACCAGCGGGGTCAGCGCGATCATCCTGCCGGACGGCACCCTCACCCAGCGCACCGGCATGTTCGTCGCCGACACCCTGGTCCAGGAGGTGCCGCTGCGCTCCTCCGAGACCCCCGCCACCAGGCTCGGCGTCCTGCCGGAGATCCTCCTGGTGCTGGTCGCGGCCGGCGGACTCGGCTGGGCGGTCGCCGCCGGTGTGCGCGGGCGGCGCGCCGGTGGCGTGTAGCGGTACGCCCGGCGCACGCCCCGCGGGAACGCCGGTCGGGGGTGCGGCCGTCCCGTTAGGGTCGGACGCATGGCTACTCCCGACTTCATCCGCGCCCTCCGCGCCAGTGCCGGTCACCAGTTGCTGTGGCTGCCCGGGGTCACCGCCCTGGTCTTCGACGACGACGGCCGGGTGCTGCTGAACCGCAGGTCCGACACCCGGCGCTGGTCGCTGATCGGCGGCATCCCGGAGCCGGGGGAGCAGCCCGCGGCCTGCGCGGTGCGCGAGGTGTGGGAGGAGACCGCGGTGCGGTGCGCGGTCGAGCGGGTGGTCCTGGTCCAGGCGCTGAACCCGGTGACGTACGAGAACGGCGACGTCTGCCAGTACATGGACATCACCTTCCGCTGCCGGGCCCTCGGCGGCGAGGCCAAGGTCAACGACGACGAGTCGCTGGACGTCGGCTGGTTCGCGGTGGACGCCCTGCCGGAGATCGGCGACTTCGGCCGGTCCCGGATCAAGCAGGCGCTGACGGAGGCGCCCACGTGGTTCGACCCCACGGTGCCGGCGGAGCTGTAGGGGGCGACCGGCAGCGTACGCCGCCGAGGAGTGCCGGGGCACGGCAGTGCGCCGAGGCAGGCCGCGCACGCATGATCGTGTTCGGACAGGGGGCGGACGATGGAAGCGGTCACCACACGCGGCGCGGCGCGGGCGGGCACCGGACGGGTGCTGTCGGCGGTCGTCCTCCTGCTTCCCTTCGGCGGTTGCGGTCTGGCGCGGACCGGTGCTGTTCCCGAGGGCGCACCGATAGTGCTGGGCATGCTGTCCGTGCTGGTCTGCGCTGTTCTCGTGCCCGCACTGTGCGAGGAGCGAGCCGCGTCCCGGTACGCGGCGGCGCGGCTGACCGCGCGCACCCTGACCGGTGCACGGTCCGTCGACCTCGACCGGATCGCCACCGTCCGGCTGCTGACGACCTTCTCCTACGGGAGCGTGTTCCGCACTCTGCTGGTGCGGGACGACCACGGTGTGTGGCTCGGTGTCACGACCGGGCGAAGCCGTGGACATGTGCGCCGGGCTGTCCAGCGGGCGGCGGCGAAGACCGTGCCGGGCGCCCCGGGGCCCCGGGTGAGCCGTGCGGCCCGGGTCCACCTGGGCCTCGCCCCGGAGCGCGGCCTCGTCGGCCACACGGTGCTCGCCTTCCTGCTGCTGACGGTGTCCGTCAGCCTGTACGTCGCGGTCCTGCTCCGGCTCGGCGGGCAGTGACCGGCGCGGGCCGGCCCGTCAGCCCGGTACGAACCGTACCGGCGTGCCCACCGCCGCCTGGGCCGCCGCGGCGAGGGCCGGTTCGGGGACGACCGCGATGACCGGGTAGCCGCCCGTCGTCGGGTGGTCGTGCAGGAAGAGCACCGGGCGGCCGTCCGGTGGGATCTGGACGGCGCCCAGGACCATGCCCTCGCTGGGCAGCTCACCCGTCGACGCCCACTCCAGGGCCGGGCCCTCGGTGCGCAGGCCGATGCGGTTGCTGTGCGGGGAGACCCGGTAGGCCGCCGAGGTGAAGGCGCGCAGCGCGGCCGGGGTGAACCAGTCGGCGCGTGGGCCCGGCCGTACCGGGAGGATCAGTTCGGCGGGCGGGGCGGGCCAGGGGGCGGTGGCCGGGGCCGGGGCCGGCGGTGCGGGGGTGCCGGCCGGGAGGACGTCGCCGTCGCGCAGAGGAGCCGGGCCGAGCCCGGAGAGCAGGTCGGTGGCGCGGCTGCCGAGCACCGGTCCGACGGCGACACCGCCCGCCACCGCCAGGTACGAGCGCACGCCCGCCGTCACCGCCCCGACGTCCAGCACGGCGCCCGCCGGCACCCGTACCGGCGCGCCCCAGGCGGCCGGCCGGCCGGCCACCGTGACCGGGCAGGGCGCACCGCCGACCACGACGGTGACGGCCCGGTCCGGCCGCAGCGCGCAGCCGGTCACGGTGGTCTCCAGGACCGCCGCGGCGGGATCGTTGCCGAGCAGCCGGTTGGCGAGCCGCATCGCGGGCGCGTCCAGCGCGCCGGAGCGGGGCACGCCCAGGTGGGCGTGGCCGGGCCGGCCCGTGTCCTGGACGGTGGTGAGCGCGCCGGCCCGCACGACGGTGAGCTTGACGGTCATGCCGGGTCCTCCACGGGGACGAAGCGCACCCGGTTGCCCGGGGTGAGGAGCGCCGCGCGCTCCCGCGCCGGGTCCCACAGCGGGCCCGGGTCCGGCATGGTGCCGATCAGCTGCCAGCCGCCCGGGGTGGCGCGCGGGTAGACCGCGCTGTACGGGCCGGCCAGCGCGACCGCGCCGGCCGGGACCCGGGTGCGGGGCGTGGCGCGGCGCGGCACGTGCAGGTGCGGCGGCAGTCCGGTGAGGTAGCCGAAGCCCGGCGCGAAACCGCAGAACGCGACCCGGTAGGTCAGGGCGCAGTGGCGGGCGGCGACCTCGGCGGGGGCGACGCCCCACAGGTCCGCGACATCGGACAGGTCCGGGCCGTCGTAGCGCACCGGGATGTCCACGACGTCCCCGTCGTCGGCGGTGACGGCCGGGATCTCCCACGCGGTGACCCGGCGGGCCAGCGCGTCGGGGTCCCGCACTCCGTCCAGCAGTACGGTCCGGGCGCCGGGCACGATCTCCTCGACCGGCACCAGCGTGCCCGCCGCGCGGCGCCGCAGCAGTTCGGCGTGGAAGGCCGCGGTCCGCTCGGCGTCGGGCAGTTCGACGAGGAGCGCGTGCCGCCCGGCGGGACGCGCCGTGAGCGGCGGTCGTGGGGTCATGCGAACGGCCCGACCTCGACGCCGGCCGCCGCCAGCGCCGTACGCACCCGCGCGGCGATCCGGGCCGCGCCCGGGGTGTCGCCGTGCACGCACAGCGAACGGGCGGCGACGGTGACCGTACTGCCGTCCACCGCCGCCACCGTGCCGTCCACCGCGAACGCCACCGCGCGGCGCACCACCGCGTCCTCGTCCGTGACGACGGAGTCCGGCTCGCGGCGCGGGACCAGGGTGCCCTCGGGGGTGTAGGCGCGGTCCGCGAACGCCTCGGGCACACCGGTCAGCCCGGCCGCCCCGGCGGCGGCCAGCAGCCGTGACCCCGGCAGTCCGAGCACCGGCAGGTCCCCGCCCGCCAGCCGGACGCCCGCCACCACGGCACGGGCCTGCTCGTCGTCGCGCACGGTGCGGTTGTAGAGCGCGCCGTGCGGCTTGACGTAGACCACGTCGGTGCCGGCGGCGCGGGCGAAGACCTGGAGCGCGCCGATCTGGTAGGCGACCTCGGCCGCCAGTTCGTCGGCGGGCACGTCCATCGCGCGCCGGCCGAAGCCGGCCAGGTCGCGGTAGGACACCTGGGCGCCGATCCGCACACCGTGCTCGGCGGCGCGGTCGCAGACGCGCCGCATCACCGAGGGGTCGCCCGCGTGGAAGCCGCAGGCGACGTTGGCGCTGGTGACGACGGAGAGCAGGGCGTCGTCGTCGGTGAGGGTCCAGCGGCCGAAGCCTTCACCGAGGTCCGCGTTGAGGTCGATCACCACTCGAATCTAATGGATCGTTGAACGATTCGACAAGAGTTTGGGTCTTGTTAGATCGTTCAACGATCGCCTAGGGTCCGTGCATCTGCCACTTATTCGGGTGTCCCCGGTTCGTGTGCGTGTCCCCCTCCCCAAAGCCTGAAGAAGGCCACCGAATGATCGTGCTTCTCGGTGTGGTCGTGGTGATCCTCGGATTCGTCACGCGCCGCAATCCCGTCCTCGTGGTGGGCGTCGCCGGTATCGTCACCGGCCTGCTCGGCAAGATGGATCCGCTGGAGGTCCTCGCGGCCTTCGGCCGGTCCTTCGCCGACAGCCGCTCGGTCACCGTCTACGCCATCGTGCTCCCGGTGATCGGCCTGCTGGAGCGCTACGGCCTGCGCGAACAGGCCCGCAACCTCATCGGCCGCCTCGGCAGGCTCAGCGCCGGCCGGTTCCTCACCGTCTACCTGCTGGTCCGGCAGGTCACCGCGGCCTTCGGCCTGAACAGCATCGGCGGCCCGGCGCAGACCGTGCGGCCGCTGGTGGCGCCGATGGCCGAGGCCGCAGCCGAGCGCACCACGGGCGCGAAGCTGCCCGACCGGCTGCGCGAGAAGGTGCGCTCCTACTCCGCCTCCGCCGACACCGTGGGTGTCTTCTTCGGCGAGGACTGCTTCATCGCGATCGGCTCCATCCTGCTGATCACCGGTTTCGTGAACTCCACGTACCACCAGGACATCGAACCGACCCAGCTGGCCCTGTGGGCGATCCCGCTCGCGGTCTGCGCCTTCCTCATCCACGGCGCCCGGCTGCTGCTCATGGACAGGCAGCTCGAACGCGAGATGGCACTCGCCGCCGCCGAGCACGACCTGCCGCTTCCCGAGGGGGCCGACAAGTGATCAAGGTCGAATGGCTCTACTGGCTGATCGGGCTGGTCTTCGTCGTGATGGCCGCGCAGATGGCCATGGACCGCACCAACCCCAAGCGGTGGACGTCCGCCGCCTTCTGGGGCCTGCTCGGCCTCACCTTCCCCTACGGGACCGGGGTGGCCAACGCCACCGCGAAGAACGGCGGCTGGACGCTGCCCGCCGAACCGCTCGGCGTCGCCGTGCTCGCCCTGATCGTGCTCGCCGGGTTCAACTTCCTCGGCAAGGGCGTGCCGGTCACCACCACCGGCGAGCAGCGCGAGGCGTCCGCCGCCCGGCTCGGCAACAAGATCTTCATCCCCGCCCTGACCATCCCGCTGGTCGCCATCGTCTGCGCCTCCGTGCTGGACGAGTCCGGCCTCTTCGAGGACGGCAAGGCCACCCTGCTGGGACTGGGCCTCGGCTGCATCGCCGCGCTCGTGGTCGGCATGCTGGTCACCGGCGAGAAGAAGGTCTCCGTCCCGGTGCACTCCGGCCGCTCCATGCTGGAGGCGATGGGCTCCGCGCTGCTGCTGCCCCAGCTGCTGGCCGTACTCGGCTCGATCTTCGCCGCCGCCGGGGTCGGCGACCAGGTCGGCGACATCATGAACAAGGTCCTCCCCGAGGACTCCAAGTACCTCGCGGTGCTCGCGTACTGCGTCGGCATGTTCCTGTTCACCGTCATCATGGGCAACGCCTTCGCGGCCTTCCCCGTGATGACCGCGGCGATCGGCTGGCCGGTGCTCATCCAGCACATGCACGGCAACGAGCCCGCCGTGCTGGCGATCGGCATGCTCGCCGGGTTCGCCGGCACCCTGTGCACCCCGATGGCCGCCAACTTCAACATCGTCCCGGCCACCCTGCTCGAACTGAAGGACCAGTACGGACCGATCAAGGCCCAGCTCCCCACCGGCATCGCGCTGCTCGGCTGCTGCACCGTGATCATGGCGGTCTTCGCCTTCTGAGCCGTCGCCGTACGGAACTCCTGAACCCCTTCCGGGAAGGAACCGCAGTGACCCGCGTCCTCATCACCGGCTTCGCGCCCTTCGGCGGCGAGCGGGTGAACCCGTCCTGGCAGGCGGCGTCCCTGGTGGCCGCCGAACCGCCCGCCGGGCTCACCGTAACCGCCGTCGAACTGCCCTGCGCCTTCGGTGACAGCCTCGACGCCCTGCGCGACGCCGTCCGCACCGCCGCGCCCGACCTGGTGCTCTGCCTCGGCCAGGCGGGCGGCCGCCCCGGCGTCACCGTCGAACGCGTCGCCATCAACGTCGACGACGCCCGCATCCCCGACAACAACGGCCGGCAGCCGGTCGACGAACCGGTGGTCCCGGACGGCCCCGCCGCCCACTTCGCCACCCTCCCCGTCAAGGCGTGCGTCGCCGCGATGCGCGCGGCCGGCGTCCCGGCCGCCGTCTCGAACACCGCCGGCACCTTCGTCTGCAACCACGTCGCCTACGGCCTCGGCCACCTCATCGCCACCGAGTTCCCGCACGTGCGGGGCGGTTTCGCGCACGTCCCGTGGGCGCCGGAACAGGTCACCGACGGGCAGGCGCCCGCCCTGCCGCCGGCCACCGTCGCGCACGGCCTGCGGGCCCTGCTGACCGCCGCCGCCCGCACCCCCGCCGGCCAGGACCTGAAGGTCACCGAGGGAGCCACCCACTGATGCCGCCCAGCACCCCGCTCCGCACCCACGCGACGCCGTTCGCCCGGCTCGCGCTGGCCAACATCACCCGCGAGTACCCCAACTTCCCGGCCCACCTGATCGGTTCCGCCGCCGAGCGGACCGAGCCCCGGACCCTCCACCCGGCGTTCTACGGCGCCTACGACTGGCACTCCTCGGCACACATGCACTGGCTGCTGGTCCGCCTGCTCAACCGGTACGGCGGCACCCCCGCGCTGCCCGACACCGCGGCCGTCGTCGACGTACTCGACCGGCACCTCACCCCCGGCAACCTCGCCGTCGAGGCCGCCTACCTCCGCGACCACCCCTCCTTCGAGCGGCCCTACGGCTGGGCCTGGCTGCTCGCGCTCGCCGCCGAGTGCCGGGCCCACGGCACGCGGGAGGGCGCCCGCTGGACCGAGGCACTGGCCCCGGCCGTCGCCGTCGTCGACCGGCTGCTGGCCGACTGGCTGCCCAAGGCCACGTATCCGGTGCGCCACGGCAACCACCCCAACAGCGCCTTCGCGCTCGGCCTCGCACTGGACTCGGGCGAACTGTCGGCCGGCACCGAACAGGCCGTACGGGAGCGTCTGTTGGCCTGGTTCGCCGCCGACCACGACGCGCCGGCGCACTGGGAACCGTCGGGGCAGGACTTCCTGTCCCCGGCGCTCAGCGAGGCGGACGCGGTGCGCCGGGTGCTGCCGGCGGCGGAGTTCGCGCCGTGGCTCGACCGCTTCCTGCCCGCGCTGCGCACGGGCGCCCCCTGCGCGCTGCTCGACGTCCCGGTCGTCTCCGACCACGCCGACCCGCAGATCGGCCATCTGCTGGGCCTGGCCCTCAGCCGGGCGGCGGCGCTGCGCTCCCTCGCGGACGCGCTGCCCGCCGGGCCGGTCCGCGACCGCCTGAGCACGGCGGCCGACGCCCACCTCGCGGCGGGCCTGCCGGCGGTGGAGCGCGGCGACTTCACCACCGACCACTGGCTGGCCACGTTCGCCACGTTGGCCCTCGACCGCCACTGACCTCCGGTCGCCGGTCGCTCCCCGGCACTCGGCCGTTCCCTGACACTCGGCCGTCCCCTGATCCCTGGCCGTTCCGGTGTCCCCGCGCCGGAACGGCCCTACGCGTTCTCGCCGTCCGCGACCGCGTTGACGCGGGCCCGCCCGTCGTCGACGCTGAGCGGGACGGCCTTCTCGGTGTGACCGGTGCCGTTCCCACCGCCGTCGCGGCGCTCCGGCCGCCGCCGGCACCGCACGGGCCGCCTTCCCCGGTGCCGGACCTGACGGCGGTGACGGTGCGCGCGAAACGGTGGCTTAGCGGCGCGTCTAAATGGAAACGATGATCGAGAGCGGTTGTCGCGACAACGAGGCGACGACCGGCCGATATGGGGAGGGTACTCAGTGAAGGACGCGCCCTTGTACTTGCGGCCGCGGGTGGATCCGCCGCTCGCCGCGCTGCTGGGGGATGTGCCGTTCCTGCACTCGCTGGTGGACGCGCTGGGATCACCGCTGAACGTGCTGCTGCCGGAGGTCGTCGCGGAGAACGCCGGACGGTTCCGGTCGGTCTACCGGCGTCATCACCTGGCCGGGCGGGTGTACTTCGCGCACAAGGCGAATCGTTCCAGCGCCCTGGTGCGCAGACTCGCGGCGTGCGACCCGGCCGCGGTCGGCGTCGACGTGGCCTCCCTGGCGGAGCTGCGGCACGCGGTGAGCTGCGGGTTCACCGGGGACCGGGTGATGGCCACCGGCCCGAAGGACGCGGAGTTCCTGTGGCTGGCCGCACGGGTCGGGGCCACCGTCAACCTGGACTCGCCGGGCGAACTGGAGCTGCTGGCGGGGCTGGTACGCCAGTACGGCCTGGGCAAGGTCGATGTCCTGGTGCGGCTGTCTGGGTTCGAGGCGGGCCAGGCGGCCGGTACCCGCATGCTGTCCCGGCGCAGTCGCTTCGGCACCCCGGTGCGGGACGCGGACGCGCTCTGGTCGGCGCTGGAGCGGTACGCGGACGCCGTCGAACTGACCGGTGTGGCCTACCACTTGGACACCACCGCGCTGGAGGAGAAGGCCCGCGCCCTGGAACAGTGCGTGCTGGTGTTGGACGAGTGCCGGGCCCGCGGGCTGGCGCCGCGCACCGTGGACGTCGGCGGCGGGTTCGGGGTCGGTTATGTCGAGGACGCGGGGGAGTGGGAGCGCTGGACCACCGCGCTGAGCGAGGCGGTACTGGGCATCCGCCCGCCGCTGGCCTGGCGCGGACACGGCTACGGACTGCGCAACGAGGGCGGTACGGTGCGTGGTTCGGCGGCGCTCTACCCCGCCCACCGGCCCGTCGCCGGCCCCGACTACCTCGAGGAACTGCTCACCCGTCCCGCTCCGGTGCTGGGCCGCTCACCGGCCACGCTGTTGCTGGAGCACCTGCACGACCTGTACATCGAACCGGGGCGCGCACTGGTCGACCAGTGCGGTCTGTCCCTGGCCCGGGTGCTGGACGTACGGCCCACGGGTGACGACCGGCATCTGGTGCGCCTCGGCATGAACGCCGGGGACGTGAGCCTGGAGGAGCACGGTGTCCTGGTCGACCCGGTGCTGCTGCCCCGCGGCGGCCCGGCGGACGCGGCGGAGGCGGGAACCGGACCGGTCGGCGTGCACCTGGTGGGCAACCTCTGTCTGGAGGCCGATCTGATCACCCGGCGGGTCGTCTTCCTGCCCCGGCTGCCGCGCGCCGGCGATCTGCTGGCGTTCGTCAACACCGCCGGATACGCGATGGACTTCCACGCACATCGCGCACAGCGCCAGCCGGTCGCGCGGACCGTGGCCGCCGAGCGTGCGGACGGGTCCTGGCGCTGGTGCCTGGACGAGGACTACTGGCCGGTCAGCTACGCGCAGGGAGTGCGGTCATGAGGTACGACAGCATCACCGAGGCCATCGGTAACACGCCGTTGGTGCGGATCGATCCGGCTGTGCACGGGCTGCGGCACATCGATCTGTTCGCGAAGCTGGAGATGTTGAATCCGTTCGGTTCGGTGAAGGACCGTCCGGCGTGGCACATGGCGCGTCCGCATCTGGAGGCGGCGGCCGGTGGCGGGGGCGGCGGGACGGTGGTGGAGCTGTCCAGTGGCAATACGGCGAAGGCGCTGGCGTTGCTGGCGGGGTTGTACGGGCTGCGGTTCAAGAGTGTGACGAACCGGATGCGGGTGCCGGAGGTCCGGGAGCTGTTGTTGCTGCTGGGAGCGGAGATCGAGGAGCTGCCCGGACAGAGTGAGTGCCTGGACCCGACGGACACCGACGATCCGTTGACGCGGTTTCACCAGGCACTGTCGGAGCCGGACGCCGGTTATCTGCATACGGATCAGTATTTCAATCCGCGGAATGTGGAGGCGCATGCGGAGGGGACGGGCCCGGAGATCGTGAAGGATCTGGAGGGGCGGGTCCCGGACTGGTTCGTGGCGTGTGTGGGGACCGCGGGTTCGTCGACCGGGGTGGCGCGGGTGCTGCGGGAGCACGACCCGGGGGTGCGGGTGCTGGGTCTGGTGGCGGGGAAGTCGGACTTCATCCCGGGGATCCGCACGATCGACGAGGTGCGTCAGGTGGGCCTGTTCGATCCGGCGACGTATGACGTGATGGCGTCGGTGTCGTCGGAGGAGGCGATCGAGGGCATGGTGACGCTGATCCGGCGGTGCGGGCTGCTGTCGGGGCCGACGGGGGGCGCGGCGTATTTCGGTGCGGTGCGGCATCTGCGGGAGGTAGACGCCGGGCTCGCGGGGACGGGGCGGCGGGAGAGCGCGGTGTTCATCGTGTGCGACCGGGCGGAGAGTTACCTGAGCTATGTGCGCGAGCGCCGTCCGGAGCTGGTGGGGCGCGCTCCGCGGCGCGGCCCGGTGGTGGAGGTGTCGGAGGCGGCGGCGCGGGTGGTGGATGTGGCTGCGGCGCGGCGCTGGCTGGCGCAGCAGGAGGGGCCGCGTCCGCTGGTGGTGGATCTGCGCGGGCCGCACGCGTACGCGGCGCTGCACATCGCGGGGTCGGTGAACATCGTGGACGAGGTGTTCGGGGAACTGGTGCGCGGCGGGCTGCCGTTCAGCAAGAGCGTGCCGGTGCTGCTGGCGTGTCCGGTGGGGGAGAAGTCGTTGCGGTACGCGGCGTTGCTGACCGGGATGGGGCATCCGGACGTGCGGAGTCTGGCGGGCGGGATCGTCGCCTGGCGCGACGCGGGCGCCCCGCTGGTACGGGAGTGACCTGATGCGTGAGTACACACCTGACGAGGACCGGCTGTGGCAGCGCAAGCTGCGGGCACAGTTCCCGATCATCACCGGGCACCCGGAACTGGCGTACCTCGACAGTGCGGCGACCGCGCAGAAACCGCAGGCCGTACTGGACGCCGTACAGACGTACCTCACCACCACCAACGCCAACGCCGGCCGGGGCACCTATCCCTGGGCCAACAAGACCACCGAGCTGGTCGAACGGGCCCGGCGGCGGGTCAAGGAGTTCCTCGGCGACCCGGACGCGGAGCACTCCTCGGTGCACTTCACCAGCGGCACCACCGAGGGCCTGCGCACCGTCGCCCGGGACTGGCTGGTGCCCCAACTGGCCGACGGCGACGAGATCCTGGTCCCCTTCTCCGACCACCGGGCCAACCTGGAACCCTGGCAGGAGGCCCGGCGGCTGCTGGCCGCCCGCGGTGTCGACGTACACCTGCGGGCGCTGCCGTACCAGGAGACCTCCGGCGACTACGACCACCGGGCGCTGGCCGAGGCCGTCGGGCCGCGTACCCGCTTCGTCGCCGCCACCCACGTCCACCACGTCTACGGCGGTGACATGAACGTGCACCGGCTGCGCGCCGCCGTCGGCCCCCGGGTGCCGATCTGCCTGGACGCCGCGCAGAGCGTGGGCCACCTCCCGGTCGACGTCGGTGACCCGGCGCTCGACGTCGACTTCGTGGTCTTCTCCGGCCACAAGGCGATGGCCCTGCCCGGCACGGGGGCGGTGTGGGCGCGCAACACCCGGGGCCCGGTGCTGGCCCCCGCCGGCTGGGCGGGCACCCCCAACACGGTCGGCGTCGTGTCGCTGCTGGCCGCGCTGGACTGGCTGGACGCGGCCGGTGTCGACCGCGTCGCACGGCACGCCGTCCGGCTGGCCACCCGGCTGACCGACCGGCTGCGGCTGCTGGACGTGTACGAGATCCTCGGCTGCGGTGCGAGCCTGGCCGCCGGCTCACCCCTTGCCGAGGGGCAGCGGCGGCAGGGCATCGTCACCTTCCGGCACCGGGACATCCCCTCCGACGACCTCGGGTTCATCCTGTTCAGCCACGGGTTCATGGTCCGGGCCGACAGCCTCTGCCAGGCGGGCGCGGACGAGAAGGACGGAGTGGTGCGGGTGAGTCTGCACGTCCACAACACCGAGGAGGAGATCGACCGCCTGCTGGCCGTACTCGAGTCGTTGGCGTGAATGGCTACTGACAATCGTTTCCATCTGTAGATTGCGTGGTAGGCGCGACAGATGAGAGACGAAAGAGGTGGCGCGACCGGATGGGCGTGAGCATGGAGACGGCCAGGACGTGGGTGGAGCGCTGGGAGCGGCAGCAGCAGCGGTACGCGGTGGACCGCGAGGAGCGGTTCACCGTGATCTCCGACGTGGTCGAGCACGTGTGCGCCGGCCGGGCCCGGCCGCTGCTGCTCGATCTGGGGTGCGGTCCGGGCTCCCTGTCGGCCCGGCTCGCCCGCCGGCTGCCGGACGCGGAGATCGTCGCGGTCGACATGGACCCGGTGCTGCTGGAGCTGGGGCGCACTCATCACGCGGACGCCGCCCGGTACGTGGACGCGGTCATCGGCGAGGACGGCTGGACCGACGCCCTGGAGCTGCGCCGCAGCCTGGACGTCGCGGTCTCGACGACGGCCCTGCACTATCTGCCGGCCCCCGTCCTGCTGGAGACCTATCGCACGCTCGGGGCGCTGCTGCGGCCCGGCGGGGCGCTGATCAACGGGGACCACTTCCCGCCGGACGTGCGACCCTGCTCCGACCTGACCGCCCATGTGGGGCGGCGCCGGGCCGAACGGGCGGGGGAGCACGGCCACGAGGACTGGGAGTCCTGGTGGAAGGCGGTGGCCGCCGACCCCGAGCTGGCCGATCTGTTCGAGCAGCGGGAGCGGTGTCGGCCGGCGTCCGGCGGTGGCGGCGGCAACCGGCACCTCTCCGTGCGCCGCCATGCCGAACTGCTGCACCAGGCGGGCTTCCGGCATGTCACACCGGTGTGGCAGGTGGGGGACAGCTGTGTCCTCGTAGCAGTCAAGGGGTGAGGTCGAGGGGGAACCTTGGTCAGCCGTGGGTGGCCGGGCCGTCGCCTCCGAGCGCCGCCCGGATCCGGCCGAGCCACTCCCTGCCCATCCGGAGACCGTCCGGGAACCGGTCGTCCCGGTCCCAGCGCCAGGCCGTGATCATCGCCAGTACCAGGAGCCGGCACGCGCGCAGCAACTCCTGGTCGGCACCCGGGTAGTGGGCGCCGGCTGCTTCCGGCGCGTGGGCGAGGTCGAACTCGACGGGTCCACGGCAGCAGGTCTCGAAGTCGATGAAGAGCAGCCCGTCCTTCGTGCCGAGGACGTTGCCCGGGTGCGGTTCGCCGTGCAGCAGTTGGTCGGCGGCGCGGTGCTCGCCGACGGTGTGTCTCAGGTCGCGCAGGGTGTCACGGAGCAGTTCCCGGTCCGCGTCGGCGAGGGCCGGAGTGCGGTCGGGGCCCGCCACGAGGTCCTGGGCCTGCTGGACCCGGTCCGTGAAGTGCGGTGCCGGGGCGTCGAGTCGGCGCATGCCGGCGTGCAGTCGTACGAGCGCGTCGGCGTAGTCGGCCGGTGCGGCCGCGGGGGAGGTCACGGGTTCGTAGTAGGTCCACAGCGTGATCACGAAGCCGTCCCGCTCGTGCACGCGAGGTGCCACCCGGGGATCGAGGGTGCCCACCGGGCATCCGGCCGCGGCGAGCCGCTGAGCGAGGTCGACCTCGAAGTGCGCGACCTGATCCGCCACGGGGGCCACCCGGGCCAGCACATCGCAGGGCAGCAGCCGCAGCGTGAGCTTGTTCGAGTCGTGGAGGACGACCGCGTCGTCGGCCGGCAGGTGGAGTGACACGGCGGTCGAGACGGCCGCGGCCGTCGCCCGCCGCACCTCCGACACCCGCACCTCCGACACCCGCACCGTCGCCACCCTCTCCCCGGAACGTCGCCGTGCCGCTGCGCCGAGCGGGCGGCGTGCGCAGCATACCCAGCTGTTGATCCGCCGGGCGGGCCGGCGGGTGGAGTGCGCGGTGGCGGGGGCGCCGGGCCCGGCGGCGAACCGGGCCGGCCTCCCGCGATGCCGGGCCTGGGAGGGGTGAACCGGGCCGGCCTCCCCGCGCAGCCCGTCCGCGCGGGCGGCTCTTCCGGTGTCAGGCCGGCTGCCAGATCTGGGCCAGTGCCGCCGTGGTGAGCACCCGGTCGGGCGGGCCCTGCCCGGCGAGGTGGCCGTCGCGCAGCAGGAGGCAGGCGTCGGCCGAGCGGGCGGCCGTCAGGTCGTGCGTGGCCTGGACGACCGTCATGCCATCGGTGACCAGTGCCGTCAGCAGCGCGCCGATCCGTTCCCTGGCCTCCGGGTCCAGCCCGGTGGTCGGCTCGTCGAGCAGCAACAAGTCGGATTCCTGCGCCAACCCCTGTGCGATGAGAACCCGTTGCCGCTGGCCGCCGGAGAGTTCGCCCAGTTGGCGTGCGGCGAGGTCGCCGACGCCGAGCCGGTCGAGCGCGGCGTCCACCGTCGCACGGTCGCGCCGGGTCAGCCGGCGCCAGGGGCCGCGCTCGCCCCAGCGGCCCATCTCCACCGTCTGCCGCACGGTGAGCGGCAGGGTGTCACCGACGGCTCCGCGCTGCGGCACGAACGCGGGCGGCAGCCCTCCGTGGTGCCGTATCTCGCCGGATGTCGGCCGGATCACACCGGCGAGGACACCGAGCAGGGTCGACTTGCCGCTGCCGTTCGGACCGACCAGCGCGGTGGTCGCCAACCTCGGTATCTCCGTGCTGAGTTGCCGCAGGACGGGGCGTCCCGGATAGCCGGCGCACAGCTCGGTGACGTGGACGCGCGCGGTCCGTTCCCTCGGTGGCGTGGGCGAGGGGCCCGGCGGCCTGGGCCTGGAGGAGAACGTGCTGCGGCACGTGGCGGCGGCCCGCGAGGCGGGGGTGCCCACCTTCGCCGCGGGCGAGGCCGCCGACCCGCTCACCTTCAAGGCGGGCGACGACGGCGGCCCCGAGGACGGCGAAGGACAGCCCGACCCGCACTTCTGGACCGACCCGGACCGGATGCGCGCGGTCGCCGGACTCGTCGCCGACCAGGTGATCGAGCACGTCGGCGGAGTGGACGAGGCCACCGTCCGGGCCAACGCCGACCGCTACGACCAGGAACTGGCGGACCTCACCGACTGGATGGAGCAGTCCTTCGACCGCGTCCCCGCGGACCGGCGCGCCCTGGTCACCAACCACCACGTCTTCGGCTACCTCGCCGACCGCTTCGGCTTCCGGCTGATCGGCGCGGTCATCCCCAGCGGCACCACGCTCGCCTCACCCAGCTCCGCCGACCTGCGCTCGCTCACCCGGGCGATGGCGGACGCCGGCGTGCGCACCGTGTTCGCCGACTCCTCCCGGCCGACCCGGCTGGCCGAGGCCCTGCGCACCGAACTCGGCGGCCGGGTCCAGGTGGTCGAGCTGTACTCGGAGTCACTGACCGCGCGCGGCGAAGGCGCCGACACCTACCTGCGGATGATGCGCGCCAACACCACCGCCATGACCGACGGCCTCACCGCCGGCACCTGACCGCACCGGCCCCACGGACACCGGCCGACCGGGCCGGAACCCACGTATCAACCCACCGACAACGGCCACCGACAACGGCCACCGACAACGGCCACGAACAATGGCCACCAACTACGTAAGGAACACAGAGCAGTGCACACGACGACACGCAGGAGAGCCCTCACCGGTACGGCACTCGCCCTGGCGGTGGCCACGGTCCTGACCGCCTGCGGCGGAGCCGACTCCGACTCCGACTCCGACGCCGACGCCGCCGGCCCCACGAGCGTCACCTCCGCGACGGCGGCCGCGAACCCGCTGGTCGCCTCCTTCGACGGCGGCCTCTACATCCTCGACGGCAAGACCCTGAAGCTCGCCAAGACCATCGAGCTGGCCGGCTGCAACCGGGTCAACCCGGCGGGCGACGCGGACCACGTCATCGTCTCCACCGACAGCGGCTTCGGGGTCCTGGACGCCACCGGCCAGACCTTCACGGGCGTCGAGTACGAGGGTGCCAAGCCCGGTCACGTCGTCCGGCACGCGGGCAAGACGGTGCTCTTCACCGACGGCACCGGTGAGGTCAACGTCTTCGACCCCGCCGACCTGAACGGCACGGAGCAGCCCGAGACCCGCACCTACACCTCCGCCGCGGCACACCACGGCGTCGCCATCGAGCTTGCGGGCGGCGAACTGGTCAGCACCCTCGGCACCGAGGAGAAGCGCACCGGAGCGCTGGTCCTGGACGAGAACAACAAGGAAATAGCCCGCAACGAGGAATGCCCCGGCGTGCACGGCGAGGCCGCGGCCCGGGGCGAGGCGATCGCGGTCGGCTGCGAGGACGGCGTACTGATCTACCAGGACGGCGAGTTCACCAAGGTCGACGCGCCCGACGACTACGGCCGCATCGGCAATCAGGCCGGCAGTGACGCCTCGCCCGTCCTCCTCGGCGACTACAAGACCGACCCGGAGGCCGAACTGGAGCGGCCCACCCGGATCTCCCTCATCGACACCGAGAAGAAGAAGCTGACCCTGGTCGGCCTGGGCACCAGCTACTCCTTCCGCTCACTGGCCCGCGGCCCCGAGGGCGACGCCCTGGTCCTCGGCACGGACGGCGCGATCCGCGTCATCGACCCGGCGACCGGCAGCGTCGAGAAGAAGATCCCCGCGGTGCGGAAGTGGGAGGAACCGCTGGACTGGCAGCAGCCCCGGCCCACCCTGTTCGTCCGCGGCGCCACCGCCTACGTCTCCGAACCCGGCGAGCGGGCCCTGCACGCCATCGACCTCACCACCGGCGAGAAGACCGCCTCCGTGACGCTGCCGGAACGCACCAACGAGCTGTCGGGGGTGGTCGCGGGCCACTGACCCGGTACGCCGCCGCCCCGCGGTGCGAGGACCACGGGGCGGCGGCCGTCGCACACCCGCCGAAACCCAACGCCCGTTCGGGACCGGGCAGTTAGGTTGGTGGGCGCGCCGGATGATCAGGAGTCCGGCCGTACGAAGGGACCCCTCATGGCCACAGCCGTACCCACGGACACCCGCGCCGCCGTCGAGGAGTTGCTGCGCCGGATGGGCGAGGGCGACCCCGAGCGTGTCGCCGAACTGTACGCCGAGCACATCGACTGGAGTGTGAGCTGGCCCGAGGACGAGCACGGCCGTACCGAGACCCCCTGGATCCGGCACCGTGCCACCCGGGCCGACGCGGCCGCCCACTACCGCGAGCTCGGCGAGCACCACATACCCGAGCAGGTGGCCACCGAGATCGAGCGGATCCTCGTCGACGGACCCGACGCGGTCCTGCTCGGCGAGATCCGCCAGACCGCCCGGTCCACCGGACGCGCGTACCGGGCGCGGTTCGCCCTGCACCTCACCTTCGCGGACGGCTTGATCACCCGGCACCACGTCTACGAGGACAGCCTCGCCGTCGCCCGGGCCTTCGACACCGGCGACCGGTGAGAGTGCAGTCGGGTGACCGATACCGCCGGGGCGGCGCCCGGCGGAGGGTGGGAGGAGCCTGAACACCTCCCAAGGAGAAGCATGTCCCTCACGTCCACTCCCGCCACCACCTCCGCCGCGCCGCCCACGGTCAGCACCATCGAGCTGGGTGACGTACGGATCGACCGTGTCATGGAGTACTCCGACACCACGCCGATGACCACCGACGTCTTCTTCCCCGGCAGCACCCCCGAGGAGTGGCGGCGGCACACCGAGCTGCTGGCGCCGCACCACTGGGAGCCGGCGAGCGACCTCACCCGCGCCGCCACCCAGACCTGGGTGCTGCGCAGCGAGGGCAAGGTCATCCTCGTCGACACCGGCGCGGGCAACGGCAAGTACCGCCCCCTCCAGCCGATCTGGTCCTACCTGAACACCGACTACCTGGCCAACCTCGCCGCCGTCGGCGTCCGGCCCGAGGACGTCGACATCGTCGTCAACACCCACCTCCACGACGACCACGTCGGCTGGAACACCCGCCTGGAGGGCCGCGACTGGGTGCCCACCTTCCCCAACGCCACCTACCTGATGCCACGGCCCGACGTCGAGTACTGGAAGCCGGAGAACCTCCCCAACACGGTGTTCGGACGGGGCAACCAGAATGTCTACGAGGACAGCGTCGACCCGGTGTTCGAGGCCGGCCTGGTGACCGTCTGGGAGGACTCGTACACCATCGACGGCAACCTCCGGCTGGCGGCCGCCCCCGGGCACACCCCCGGCGCGTCCATCATCCACCTGGAGTCCGCGGGCGACCGCGCGGTCTTCGCCGGTGACCTGCTGCACGGCGCCATCCAGGTGCACGAGCCGCACATCAACAGCTGCTTCGAGGAGGACGAGGACGGGGCCCGGGCCAGCCGCGCGCGGATGTTCGCCCACGCCGCCGACCACAACGCCCTGGTGCTGCCGGCCCACCTGCCCGGCCACGGCGCGTTCGAACTGCGCCGGCGCGGCGCCGGCTTCGAACTCACCGCGTGGGCGCCGTTCTCGACGACCTGACAGGGGTGAAGCAGCCGTGAACACCCTGGGGGAGTGATGTCAGCGGTGCCGCTTATGCTGCACCAGTTGATCACGCGGGACCAGGGGAGGACGCGGCATGTTCGGCAAGCTGTTCGGCAGGGGCGGGGAGAGACCGGCGCAGGACCCGTACGCCCTTCCCGTCCCGCGCAGGCAGAAGAACGGGATGTACACGCTGCGCGCGCTCGGCGACCGGCGGGTCCTCGCTCTGGTGGAGGCGGCCGACGCCGGTGACTGGGCGGCGGTCAAGGCCGCGCTGGCCCCCTTCGACCTGG
The DNA here is from genome assembly GCF_052216785.1 of Streptomyces sp. JW3. Lineage (NCBI taxonomy): Bacteria > Bacillati > Actinomycetota > Actinomycetes > Kitasatosporales > Streptomycetaceae > Streptomyces > Streptomyces sp. JW3. Next base: position 20,581 of record NZ_JBQOUX010000109.1, read on the forward strand.
GCCGCGACCACCGGGTGCTGGGCCAGCTGGCCGACCTGGACGGGGTGCAGGACTGGATCGGCCGCGCCGTCGCGGAGGACACCGACGACGACAAGGAGCACCGGGCGACGGCCCTGCTGATCTCCGGAGCGCGGCACGTCAGCTGGGGCTGGCAGGCGCGCACCACCGAGCGCGCCGTCAACGTCACCCAGGAGCAGTGGCGCACCTTCCACGAACGGCTCGACCTCGCCGAGGAGCACCTGTTCGCGGCCGCCGAACTGCGGCCGGACTGGGTCACGCCGTGGCGCGCCCTGCTCACCTCCGGCCGCGGCATGTCGCTCGGCGCCGCCGTCAACGAGACCCGGCGCGACGCCGCCCTGCGCCGCGACCCGCTGGACCTGGCATGTCACATCGCGTGGGTGTCCCAGTTGCAGCCCCGCTGGGGCGGCGAGCCGGGCGCGGCCCTGGCGTTCGCCCGGGACGCGTTCGCCCGCGCCCCGCAGGGCCACCCGCTCGGCTGCGTGCTCGCCATCGCGCACATCGAGGACTGGGTCGAGTCGGACAACGGCGACTGCCTCCAGCGCGACGAGATCCGGGCGGAGCTGCGGCAGGCGGCCGACCACAGCATCCTGCACCCCGGCTACCCGCGGCGCCCCGGCTGGCAGCACGACTTCAACATCTTCGGCATGGCCCTGGCGCTGGCCGACGAGCGGCACACGATCCGGCGGGTCTTCCAGGCCCTCGACGGCGCCTACACCGACAGCTGGCCGTGGAAGTACTTCGCGGAGCCCGAGAAGCAGTTCGCCCGCCACCACCGCCGCGCCTGAGCCCGGCCGGCCGCCGCCCCGTGCCGCCGACGTCCCGGCGGGACGTACGCCGGTGACCCGTCCGCGCGCGGCCGACGCGCCGGCGCCGGGAGCCGGAACGTCTCCCCGGGCGCGTACGCGGCTCCCGGACCGTACCCGCGCCGCCGCCCCGCACCCCAGCTGTCCCTGCCGACCCTCCCACCCCCGGACTGCCCGATGACACTTCCCGGCACCACCGCCGACCACACCTTCCAGGTGGACCTGCGCGGCCTCGTCGACCTGCTCTCCCACCACCTCTACTCCAGCCCCCGCGTCTACCTCCGCGAACTCCTCCAGAACGCGGTGGACGCGCTGACCGCCCGGCACGCCCTCGAACCCGGCGCCGGCGCCGACGCGTTCGGCATCCGGCTGTACGCCGACGGCTCGGTGGTCCGCGTCGAGGACGACGGCGTCGGCCTCACCGACGCCGACGTGCACGCCTTCCTCGCCACCATCGGCCGCAGCAGCAAGCGCGCCGAGGGGATCGCCGAGCAACGTGGCGACTTCATCGGCCAGTTCGGCATCGGACTGCTCTCCTGCTTCCTGGTCGCGGACGAGATCCACGTCCTCAGCCGCTCCGCCCGTACCCCCGACGCGCCCGCCGTGGAGTGGCGCGGCCGCGGCGACGGCAGCTACACCGTCCGCACCCTGCCCGCCACCGCCCGCCCCCGGCCCGGCACCACCGTCACCCTGACCCCCCGCGCCGACGCGGGGGAGTGGACCCGGCCGGCCCAAGTGCACGCCCTCGCCCGGCACTTCGGCTCGCTGCTGCGGCACCCGGTGACCTTCGACGACGGCACCGCGGGCCCGGCCGGCCCCGGTGTGTCCGTCAACCCCGAGCCCGCCCCCTGGGCCCGCGCGTACCCCACCCCGGGGGCCCGCTCCCGCGCACTCGCCGCCTACGGCGCGGAGGTCTTCGGATTCACCCCGCTGGACACCATCGAACTGGACCTGCCCGCCGTCGGCCTCAAGGGCATCGCCTGTGTGCTGCCCGAGACGGTGCCGGCCGGCCGCCGGCACGGCCACCGCGTGCACGTCAAGGGCATGCTGCTGTCCGAACAGGCCGAGGAGATCCTGCCCGAGTGGGCGTTCTTCGTGCGCTGCGTCGTCGACGCCGAGAGCCTGCGCCCCACCGCCTCCCGCGAGTCCCTGTACGCGGACGACACCCTCGCCGCCGTCCGCGAGGCGCTCGCCGAACGGCTGCGGGACTGGATCGCGCGGGCCGCCGCCAGCGACCCCGACCTGCTCGGCCGCTTCCTGGCGGCCCACCACCTGGCCGTCAAGTCGCTCGCCGTGCACGACGACGAGATCCTGCGGATGCTGCTGCCCTGGCTGCCGTTCGAGACCACCGACGGACACACCACCCTCGACGAGTTCGCCCGCACCCACCGCACCGTGCTCGTCACCTCCAGCGTGGAGGAGTTCCGGCAGATCGCGGCGATCGCCTCCGCCGCCGGCCTCGGCGTCGTCAACGGCGGCTACACCTACGACCGCGAACTGGTCCACCGGCTGCCCGAGATCCGCCCCGAGGCCACCGTCGCCGACCTCGACCCGGCCACCCTCACCGCCCACCTCGACCCCGTCGACCGGGAGACGGAACTGGCCGCCGCGGCCTACCTCGCGCTGGCCCGGGACGCGCTGGCCGTCTTCGACTGCGACGTCGCGCTGCGCACCTTCCAGCCCGCCTCCGCGCCCGCCCTGCTGATGGACAGCCGCGAGGCCCGGCACGAGCGCACCCGCTCCCAGCTCGCCCGCGAGCAGGAGGGCGGCCTGTGGGGCGACATCCTCGGCGCCCTGCGCCAGGAGGCACCGCGGGCCCAGCTGATCCTCAACCAGCTCAACCCGCTGGTCCGGGCCGCCGTCGCCATCGACGAACCCGAACTGGCCCGCACCAGCGCCGAAGCGCTCTACGGACAGGCCGCGATGCTGTCCCGGCGCCCGCTGCGGCCCGCCGAGTCCAGCCTCATCAACCGCTCCTTCCTCGACCTTCTCGCCCACGCCCTGCGCAAGGACAGCTGACGATGCCCACCGCACCCCCGCCCCAGAGCACCGACGAGCTGTTCCGGGCGCTCCAGGAGAACGACCGCCGCCCCTACGGCCGCACCCGCACCGTGACCGCCGAGGAACTCGTCGACGCCGCCGAGCGGTTCGAGGAGCCCGCCGTCCTCGTGCACGCGCTGCTGGAACTCCAGGAGGCGTACACCTACGGCGCCGAACCCCGTAAGTCGCCGGTCGTCTTCGCCCGGCTGCTCACCCTCTTCGACGAGCGGCCCGACGTCTTCGACGAACGGCTGCGCCACCAGCTGTTCTGGCGGTTCAAGTGGGTGGCCCACGCGCTGCGCCAGCTGCCCGAGATACCGCTCGGCAGCCTGCGCCAGTGGCTGACGGAGATGCGCGACCGGTACGAGCGGGCCGGCCTGGGCCTCCAGCCCTACTACGGCCAGGCGTACCAGCTCGCCGCCCACCTCGGGGAGGACACCGACCTCGCCTACGAGCTGTGGGCGGGCCGCACCCGGACCCCGCTCAGCGACTGCGAGGCCTGCGAGATCTGCCAGCGCGCCCGCCACCACCTCGCGGCCGGCGACGACGAGCGGGCGCTGCGTGCCTGGGAGCCGGTGCTGGCGGGCAAGGAGTCCTGCCAGGAGGAACCGGCCCGTTCGATCTCCTACGCGCTGCTGCCGCTGCTGCGCACCGGGCGGGCCGACCGGGCCCGCGAGCTGCACCTGGCCGGCTACCGCGGCTGCCGCCGCAACCCCTCGATGTCCGGGGAGGTCGGCCGGCACCTGGAGTTCTGCGCGCTGACCGGCAACGAGGCCCGCGGGCTGGAACTCCTCGCCGAGAACCGGAACCTGTTCGAGGAGGTCGACTCACCGCTGGACCAGCTCGACTTCCTCACCGGCGTCGAGGTCCTCCTCCAGCGCGTCGAGTCCCTCGGCCACGGCGACCTGCCCGCCGCCGGCTACCCGGGCCGCACCTGGACGGTGGCCGCCCTGCGCGCCGAGCTCCGGGGCCGCGCCGACGACCTGGCCGCCCGCTTCGACACCCGGGGCGGCACCAGCGCCCACACCGACCGCCGCGCGGCCCGGCTGCACCGCGAACCCCTGCTGGACGCGCTGGAACTGACCCTGCGCACCCGGGCCCTCGACGACGTGACCCCGGCCGCGCCCGCCGCGGTGCCCGACGCCACGGAGTCCGCGCTGCCCGAACTCATCGTCCGGGCGCGGGCGCTGGACGAGGAGGGGCACCCGGACGCACGGGCCCACTGGGCGCGGCTGCGCACGCTGGTCGCCGCCCGCGACTACACCCACCCCGACGACCCGGCCGTGGGCCCGCTGGTCCGGTTGCGCGCGGACCTGCTGGCCGACGAGGCGGGCCGGGCCGCCGAGAAGGACGACCACGCGCGCGCCCACGCCCTCCACGAGGAGGCCGCGGGCCTGTACGAGGACGCCGGCCGGCCGGCGGACGCGGCGGTCTCCCGGGCCTGCGCGCTGCTCGCCGCGGTCGAGATCCCGACGGAGAGCGCCGACGAGGCCGCCACGGCGGCCGAGGCGCCTGGTGTGCCGACTACCGAAGAGGCTGGTACGCCGACCGGTGCACCGTCCACGGAAGAGGCCGGTACGCCGACTGGCGCGCCGACCGTCGAAGAGGCCGGGACGGCCACCCCCGCCGCCACCCCGGTCACCGAAGAAGCCGAGGCCGCCACCCCCACCGCCACCCCGCTCACCACCACCCCCGCCGAAGAAGCCACCCCCGCCGAAGAAGCCACCTCCGCCGAAGAAGCCAAGGCCGCCGCCCTGACCGCCGTACACGCGGCCGTGGTCCGGCTGCACCAGCAGACGTCCCCGCTCGCCCCGTACCAGGAGGCCCGGCTGCTGCGGCTGCGGGCGACCGCGTTCGGGCTGCGGCTCCAGCACTCGCGGAGCGTGGAGCACATCGCGCCGGTGCTCGCCGAGGTGGACCTGCTGCACGCGTTCGCCACCCGGCACGACCTCGCCGGACAGCTCTCCGGCGCCCTGCTGCTGCGGGCCAGCACCCACGCCCTGGCCGGCGACCTGCCCGCCGCGGTCGCCGGCCTCGACACCCTCCTCGACCGGCTGCGCGGCCACGGCCCGGCCTGGCACCTGCCCCGCACGCTCGGTCTGCGCGGCCGGCTCCAGCTCGGCCTGCGGGACGCCGAGACCGCGTACGCGAACCTCACCGAGGCCCTGCGGCTGGCCGCCGACTGGCCGGCCGGCAGCATCGACACCGCCCGGCTGCACGGTGACCTCGCCGAGGCCTGCCTGCACCTGGGCCGCCCCGAGGAGGCCCTGCGGCACCTGACCCGCTCGGCCGAACTCGACCTGCGCACCGGCAGCCGTACCGACGCCTACTGCGCCTACAGCAACGCCGCGCAGCTCAGCCTCGACCTGGGCCGCGTGGAGGACTGCATCGCCCTGCTGGACTCCCTCCTCACCGAACCGGACGTCGCCGCCGGGGAGGTGGACGACCGGCTGGTGGCCCAACTGCGCCTGACCCGGGCCCGCGCGCTGCACGCCGGGGAGGACCTCAAGGCCGCCACCGCCGAACTCGTCGCCCTCGCCGCCGAGTCGGCCGGCTGGGACGACGACCCGGGCAGCCACGCCATGATCGCCGCGGAGACCGCCGTACTCCTCGCCGAGTCCGGGGAGTTCGCGCCCGCCCGGCGCGCCGCGGACCAGGCGCTCGCCGCGCACGCCCGCGACCCGCGCTTCGAACAGCTCAGCAACTGTCTGCGCGAACTCGCCCGGCTCCAGGCCCAGCGGCAGGGCCCCGAAGGGCTGGCCGACGCCCGCGCCTTCCTCGCCGACGCGGCCCGGGTCGCCGAGGAGGCCCGCGCCGCCGGGTACCGGCCGCACGGCCGTTCCCTGGACACCGCCCTGGCCTACGAACACGGGCGGGTCAACGCCTACGCCGGTGCCTACGAGGACGCCCTCGCCGCCCTGGAGCAGGCCCTCGCTCTGCTCGGCGAGCCCGGACCGCAGGACGGCGCGGGGGAGTGGGCCGAGTGCGTCCGGTTCGCGGGCGCCGTGGAGGGCGTCTACCTGGAGCGCCCCGCTCCCGCCCTGGCCCGCCTCGACGCGGCCGTCGCCCGGCTCACCGGCCTCGGCCGCACCGAGGAGGCCGAACCCCTGACCGCGCTGGCGGCGCGGCTGCGCGACGAGGAGTGAGCCGGGCCGGGGGGGGGGGGGGGGGGGGGGGGGGG